>JAYVKA010000585.1:0-7426 GCA_043768885.1 Planctomycetota bacterium | reverse complement strand
GTGCTGACACAGCCCGGACGCAGCATTGCCAGGACAGCCAGACTAATTACAGCAGTTCGGATCAAGGTCAGAAACCGCTGTCGCCCTGGCGTGATGCCTGCGAAATTTGGCCGGACAAACAGCAACGCACCGAGCCCTGCGGCGATCGCCATGATTCCCAGCCATGAGAGGACGGGTTGAAAACTGATTTGCTCAAACATCGGCTGGGAACGTCAGGCTGAAGGGCTGATTTGGGGCAATACCTGGATGTGCTAACCATTTTGGCATGTTATGGCGAACGCAGGCATATCATCTTAACGGGACTTCCCCTGATATGGGTGTGGACGCTTTTTCGGGGCGTTCCAGGGCGGTCGCCAGAAAACGGTCGGCAATATATTCTGTTTGGCTTGCAGCAGCAGACCCGTCTGGCCGCGTTGGCCAGCAGAATTGTTTGCACAAGAACCGAGTCAGGAAACCGCACGTCCGGGAATATCGTCCATGTCCGACTGGAAATCGCTGATTGAAAATGCCGAAAGTGGTGCTGCCGTGATTCGCGAAGGGGGCGGAAAGAAGGCCACCAAGCGGCAACACGAAAAAGGTCGGCTGACCGCCCGAGAACGCATTTCCAAATTGATCGACTCGCCGGAATTGTGGACCGAGATCGGATTGTGGGCTGCCTACGAAATGTACACCGACTGGGGCGGAGCACCTTCGGCCAGCGTCGTTTGCGGCGTCGGCCAAATCAGCGGTCGCCAGGTGATGATAATCGCCAACGATGCGACGACGAAGGCCGGTGCGTTCTTTCCGATGACGTGCAAAAAAGTTTTGCGGGCCCAGCGAATTGCGATGAATTGCCGATTGCCGTTGTTGTACCTGGTCGATTCGGCGGGCGTGTTTCTTCCATTGCAAGATGAAATTTTTCCTGACGAAGACGACTTTGGCCGCATCTTCCGCAACAACGCCGTGATCTCGGCTATGGGAATTCCGCAGCTGGCTGCGATCATGGGAAACTGTGTCGCAGGCGGTGGATACCTGCCGGTGCTGTGCGACAAGTTGGTGATGACCGACGGGTCGGGTTTGTATTTGGCTGGTCCGGCTCTGGTAAAAAGCGCAATCGGCCAGGAAGTTTCGCACGAAGAGCTGGGCGGAGCCGAGATGCATGCCGCCATCAGCGGCACCATTGACTTTCGCGAACCCGACGACGAAGCGGCGATTGTGCGGCTGAAGAAACTGATCGCCACGTTCCCGGCTGATTCACACGCTCCACAATTCACACGAGTCGATCCCGTCGCGCCCAGCGCGTCCGGCGACATCCACGACACGTTTCCGCTGGAAGTCGGCGCGAAATTCGACGTCCGGAAAATGATATCGCATTTGGTCGATGGCGATTCGTTTCAGGAATACAAAGCCGAGTTTGGACAGACCCTGATTTGCGGACTGGCCAGAATCGGCGGACACAATGTCGGAATCATCGCCAACCAGCGCCAACCGGCAATGACGAAAAAAGAAGGAATGCAATTTGGCGGCGTGATTTATCACGACAGTGCGGACAAGGAAGCCCGCTTTATCATGGACTGTAACCAGACCTGGACCCCGCTGCTGTTTCTGCAAGACGTTTTCGGATTCATGGTCGGCCGCGACAGCGAACAGGCTGGCATCATTCGCGCCGGTGCCAAAGTCGTCAACGCAATCTCCAACAGTCGCGTTCCGAAAATTACCATCATCACCGGCGGCAGTTTTGGAGCGGGCAATTATGCAATGTGCGGCAAAGCGTTTGATCCCCGTTTCATTTTCGCCTGGCCAAACGCCCAATACGCCGTGATGGGTTCCAAGCAGGCGGCAACGACACTGCTGGACGTAAACATTTCAGCATTGAAGCGGGCCGGCAAAGAGCCAGACGCTGTGGAACTGGAGGAACTTCGTGGACGAGTAACCGAGTCCTACGAAACCTGCACCGACATCCGTTACGCCGCAGCCCGTCTGTGGGTCGATGGAATCATCATGCCATCCGAAACCCGCAACGTCCTGATACGCACCCTCGCCCTGGTAACCCGCCACGCCCCTGACGAACCGTTCCGGACCGGTGTTTATCAGGTGTAAGCCCGATTGCTCTCCCGGATCGAACTGGCAGGAAATCAGAGTTATCGACTGAGGCATGTTGACGGCCAGAGACTGAAATCGGGTGGACTTCAATACCTCGCCCAAATACTGTGAACCCATGGATCCCGCCTTACCTGATCCGAACAATTTTTCCGTCGTTGGGCATGATCAGGTTTCGGGTGTTTTCGTCGTCGATTGTTTTGGGAATGAATAGCACGCTGCCGTCAAACATCGCCGCGATGAATCCGCCCGGGCGCGTGCCCTGGATTCCGGCGCGGGGATTCTCGGGATCGAATTCAATGTCATCCGGTTTGGTCCACGGGACAGCGTACTCAGGGTCAGCTTCGACCAGTGCAAACGTGTTGGACAAACCGTCTCGAATTTCCCTAAACTGCGGAGACTTTCCATCGACGAACGCAGTTTGCGGTCCAACGAAACTGAGATAAACCGTGTCGTGACCGGCTGGCAAGTTTGGATTCTGAAACAAAGCCGGCATTTGGTCCAGGAGTTTGATGTTGTGGGGACTGTCCCATGGTTCGTCCTGGTGAAACTGGTCGAACAGCACTTGTTCGTCCAGATAGGGCAATATCTGGACTCGCCAACTCAACAGCGGTTGGCCACCTTTGGACATAATCGCCTGGGCGGGAAGTTTCCCGTTTGCTGAATCGAAATTATGCATTCCCAAGAGCAGCTGTTTCAGGTTATTCATCGACTGGGTTCGCCGAGCGGCTTCGCGGACTTGTTGCACCGCTGGCAACAACAGGCCCGTCAATACTCCGATGGTCGCAACGCTTGTCGCCTGATTTGATGAATCAGCCAGAAAGACCAGATTGGCACCCTGAATATCGGGCTTCAACTGATCCTCCAAATCGTCTCCCAGCCGTTGTGCATATTGTTGCATCGCTTCCTTCAGCTCCTGATCTTCGTCAGACATTTCCTGCATCATTTGTCCGGCGATCATGCTGCGGGCTATGGAAATCCCCCGCTGCATGATTCCCCAGGTTTTTTTGGCGGCCGCTTCATTGGCCGTGCCGATTTGCAAATTGTGTGGGGTCTTGCCGGACAGATCGACCGAAAGGGAAATACTGTCGATCAAAGCCGGCATCTCCAGAAATTCCTGAAACGGCAATGGAATTTGGTCCGCTGGGGGCAGGTTATTCATGATCAATTCGCGAACCGGTTCGATTGCGATCCAGGCAGCGATATGGCCGCTGGATGGTTGAGCGTTCATCAATTTCAAAAGCGAACTGTCCGCCCTGGTCGCAGTCAGCAACTCGTTGATGAAAGCCTCGTTGCCGACAATCATTGTTTTCGCGTCCAGTTGCAGCAGCGACGGCCCCGACTCGTCCTGACCACGATAAAAAGTCATCCCGTTCAGTTCGCCTTTTTCCGTGTTGGCGACAATCGACTCGCCGGGTTGTTGAGGCGAATCAAATTCCAGAACGAGCGCGAATCCAGGCGGAGGTCCGTTGAGGTCAGCGGGAGCCTGCACAATTCCGGTTGCGGTAACAATTTAGCAGGGATCGAAACCCAATTCGCGCCGGCCCATCACCGTGATGACTTCGCGCGGAATCATTTCCATCGCTGGTTGCAACATCGCGTCTTTCGCATGAACGACTGCAACCGCCATTGCTGACGGCGGAATGTGCCAACGGGGTTCTTGTGGTATCGCCAATGCGTATGAACTACATGAAGCAACAAGAATTCCAATGACACCGGTCAATGTGGCAGTCGTTTTGGTGCGACGCATGGGTGACTCGCGGGTTTGGATTGGATTTGTGAAACGTATCGGCAATGTAGTACTCTGATTGGCCAAGGCCATTCATTCTGCCAATTTCTGGGGCAAATCGCAATGAACTGCGAATCGCCAGGCATCAATTATCTCGCCTCCGGGATTCTCCATGTTTGCCGTTTTTTCGATTGGGATTGAATCACGGAAGTTTGGATTCGAGGAGATGTTTTGGTATCGGAGTTGCGATTTAGAAGGACTTCTCCCACCCAAAATGGTTTGATAGTCTGATCGGGTTGCAATATGCCTTGTCGAGCCTCTTCTTAGTCCCAAATCATGAACTATTCGCGATGTTCCGGCATTTTGTTGCACCCGACTTCGTTGCCTGGCTGGAATGGGATTGGCGATTTTGGGGTTGGGGCTTTTCGGTTTGTTGATTTTCTTCACGAAGCGAAACAGACTCGTTGGCAGGTGCTGCCGCTGGGGCCGACCGGGTTTGGTGATTCTCCCTATGCTTCGTTTAGCAGCTTTGCCGGTAACCCGTTGTTGATCAGTCTCGATCGACTGGTTGAGTCCGGAAACCTGAAGCCTGAAGAAATTGAAGCGTGCAAGGTAGACGATCCTTGCCGGATTGATTTTGGAGCGGTGATTGGTTGGAAAATGCCGCTGTTGAAACGGGCGGCGGAACGGTTTTTGAAAAATGCAGTGGACTCGAATCGTGGACTGTTCGAATCGTTTTGCGGGCGACAGGCGAGTTGGCTGGATGACTACGCTTTGTTTATGTCGGTCAAGGAACATTTCGACGAATGGGCCAAGCACTACGGATTTGCCGCTCCGATGTGGTGCAACTGCTGGGACCGCGACATTGCCGATCGGAAACCGGCGGCGATCTCAAAATGGAAATCAAAGTGCAGCCGGGAAATTCTTGTTCGAAAAGTTTGGCAGTTCTGGTTTTTCGAACAATGGTTGGCGTTGAAACAGTACGCCAACGAACGGTCGATTCGGATCGTTGGCGATTTGCCGATCTTTGTTTCACTCGACAGCGTTGACGTCTGGTCCAGTCCACAATCGTTTTTGTTGAACGACGACGGCTCGCCGATCTTTGTCGCGGGTGTTCCGCCGGACTATTTTTCCGAAACGGGCCAGCGTTGGGGGAATCCGCTGTATGACTGGCGGCAGATGGAGGCGGATGGCTTTGAATGGTGGATTCGACGAATTCGGGGCGCTTTCGAACTGTTTGATCTGGTACGTGTCGATCACTTCCGGGGCTTCGAAGCGTGCTGGACGATTCCTGCGAACGAGCCGACGGCGAAAAACGGCGAGTGGGTGCCGACTCCGGGAAAGAAGCTGTTTGAGAAAATTCGCGATACCCTGGGAGAAATGCCGCTGATTGCCGAAGACCTGGGGCTGATCACCCCGGAAGTCGAACAGTTGCGTGACGCGTTTGGTTTTCCCGGCATGCGGGTTCTGCAATTCGCATTTGACACGCGGGAAGATCAAAGCCGGATCTACTTGCCACACAATTTCATTTCGAACTGTGTTGTCTACACCGGCACGCACGACAACGACACGATCTGCGGATGGTTTGCCAATGCGAGTGAAGGCGAACGCCAGGCCGTCGCGAAATACTTGGGGCATTCAGTTAACGATGTAGCCGGGGATTTTATTCGCCTGGCACTTTCGTCCATTGCCGAAACGGCGATTATTCCCATGCAGGATATCTTGGGTTTTGGAAGTGAATCCCGAATGAACACCCCCTCTACGACAGAAAAAAATTGGGTTTGGCGAATGCCCCACGATTATGCAGATGGTGATGTTGCAGAGAAGCTGGCCGGACTGACCAGCTTGTTTGACCGCAACCGGCGGCCTTAAGTGTCAATATTGCTGGAAATCCCGGGCAAACCAACTCAGGCCGTAACGATTTTCGCTGCAAATCCATGGAATTGGGCCGGTACTGTTGAGTATCGGGCAGGTTGGATCAGTATGGTATCTGGACTGGCTACAGGGCAGCATTTTTTCATCATTAAACAATCCTGATTTTGGTTGAACATGTTTTGTAAACGACTGATGCCGTTGTATTTGTTGGCAGCGATTTTGCTGAACCAATCCGCAGTCTCTGGCCAGGAAGCCGCCCCGGTCATCTCTTACAACGTCGATTTGACGGACGCGGTTCGGCACTACCTTACAGTGAATGCCAAAATTCCGGCGCAGGGCGAATCGACATCCATCATGATGGCAGTCTGGACTCCTGGTTCGTATCTGATTCGCGACTATCCGAAACATGTCGTTGATATGGTCGCGACGGACGAAAAAGGCAAGCCGCTGACGATTCGCAAAACGACCAAGAGTCGCTGGGTCGTGGATGGAACGGAAAAAGTCAAAACGGTTCAGCTGTCCTACCGTGTCTACTGTCGCGAGCGATCGGTTCGGACGAACTGGATCGATGACAAATACGCCGCCCTCAATGGCGGCCCGACGTTTGTCACTTGTCCCAAGCTGATCAACAGCCCGGTGGAAGTTCAGTTGCAATTGCCGGACGGATGGCGACGGTCGGCGACTTCGCTGAAACCGACGGGCGACCGGGCTCACCAGTACCGTGCCGAAAGTTTTCACGAATTGGTTGATAGCCCGATTGTGGCTGGCGAATTGGAAGTGTTTCCGTTCGAAGTCGATGGCGTTCCGCATGCGCTGGTCAACGTCAATGACTTTGGATTTTGGGACGGCAGCCGCGCGATCCGCGACCTGACAAAAATCGTCAAGGCACAACACGAACTTTGGGGAACGGTACCGTACGACCGTTATTTGTTTGTCAATGTGATCGGCGGTGGAGGCGGCGGACTGGAGCATGACAATTGCTGCTATTTGATGAGCAGCCAATGGACTTGCGGGAATGAAAGCAGTTATCACGGATGGTTGAGTCTGGCCAGCCACGAATTTTTTCACGCCTGGAATGTCCGCCGGCTCAGGCCGCGCGCGTTGGCTCGTTACGATTACGAAAATGAAAACTACACGCCCAGCCTTTGGGTCGCGGAAGGGATCACCACCTATTATCAGGATTTGATTCTGGCCCGCGCAGGATTGAGTGAGGATTTTGAATTGATCGGCGATGTGTCGTCGATGGTCACTGGCTTGCAAATGACTCCAGGGCGGTTGAAGCAGAGTCTGCGCGACGCCAGCCACGATGCCTGGATCAAGTATTACAAGCCCGAAGAGAACAGCCGCTACAACGAAATCAATTATTACACCAAAGGCGGAGTCGTTGGCTGGTTGCTGGATGCCGAGATTCGCAGCGCGACCAATGGGGAAAAGAGCCTCGACGATGTGCTGCGGTTGCTCTACAGGAAATACGCCAATAAAAGAGGCTACACTGCCGAAAACTTTGCCGAAGCGTGCAATCAAGTTACCAGTGCCGATCTGTCGGAATTTTTGGCCCGGTCAGTCGATTCCACTGAAGAACTGGATTACCAAACTGCGGCGACCTGGTTCGGTTTGGACATCGGTTCCTTTCGGCCGAAAAACGAATCGGACAGGAATGAAGGAGAAGGCAACGGAGGGGCCAGCGGCGACGACGGAACTCCAAGACGAGTGGGTCGTACGCGAATCGGCAGCCGCGCAGGT
>JAYVKA010000584.1:0-6845 GCA_043768885.1 Planctomycetota bacterium | reverse complement strand
GTCGATTCTTCAAACGTTTCAAATGAGGATTTGTCGGGCAACTCGAAAAGAGCAGCGGCGGCCGTCGAAAAACTGTGATAGTCGCCGGCCAGCCTGCTGACCAGACTTTGCATTCCCGGATTGTGGCCAACCATCATGACGTTTTTGAATTCTGCGGGAGTCCGTCTCAGAAACGACAATATGATGCTTGCCGGGGCCAGGTAAAGTTTGTCGCTGGTTTCGATCACCGGAGCCCTGGACCAAACGGGAAGCATCAACTCAAGGGTCTGCATCGCCCTTGCGGCAGTTGAGCACCAGACAAAGTCCGGCTCAAATCCCCTGTCCCGCAAAAACTTTCCCATCAGCGGTGCCACCCGTCCGCCACGGTCATTCAGGATCCGGTCGCGGTCAGTAATCGAGTTGTCGTCCCAGGAACTCTTGGCATGCCTCATCAACAAAAAAGTTCGGGCCATATCGCGCAGTTGTGTATCTCAAAGGTGTCAGTCGTGCGCAGCAGTGGCGCGATGACTTCATTTTGACGGGCGTTTGGGAAAGAAATCCGGGAGCCAAAATCGCTACGTCCATTTTGAAGCGGCCTCAGCCTAACCTGCGAAAGTGCCAACGAACACCCAAGGCAAGAATGGACCGCCACTCTCGGCACCCGGCATATGCCATGTCCCGAATCAAATGCTCAAACTCGAGAGCAAACCGTTTCGAGTCGCAAATCGGTGACGCTTTCAATTTGTCGCGACAAATTCATCCAGCCAGTTGTTTGCGAGGAGAGTCTTGCTGGATCGGCCCGCCCAGCGATCACCATCAAAACTGATTACCGCATTCCCTGCCACAATGTCTCGGACGTCGAAGTTCCGCCGTAGTAGGGAAAAGCGTCCAACTTTTCTACATGGCCCATTCCGAAACCAGCGCCCATGCCGAAACCAGCAGAGTCATTCATGAAACGGCGAAGGTTTTCATTCGAAAAGATTCCGGTCCATTCGTCCCAATTCGATTGCCAATCCACCCAAAACCTGCAACGCAAACTTCAGCAGGCCATGACCTGCCAGGCCCCGGCGGAGTGAGTAGCGGCAGCCAGCGCGACGCAAGTGAATCCAGCCAATCGGGAAAAGGAACCGGTTCCTGTTGAATCTCGCATGCAAGAATTGCTTCGATCCCGAAACACCGGACAATTTGATAGCCAGTTCCAATCAGCCTTTGACCCGGACAACAACGTTGGAAATCGAGGTTTGTCAAGTGCCAGATTGTCTGGTCTGGAATGGTGGGTTTGTTCCTGGCCTAACGAAATAAGTCGTGGATTCGTAACGACTTGCGACTGCCCTGGCGGTTTTGGCATGGCGGTCGAATTGGGGGCCAGTAGAATCGAAGGACTGATTGATCCTGCCCGGAAAATGGACGGTCGGTGCTGCTACAGTTTGTTAAATATCCATCTGACCAGTAACTTCGGCGACCAGCCGGAATCTTAACGCTTTAATGAACGTGAATCGGGAAACGCTGGAACGGTTATCGGCCAGCTTGCCAGCCATCTTGCCATCGATGCTGTTGTGCGATTTTGGAAACCTCGAGCGCGAACTGGAGCGACTTCGGGCGGCCGGAGTCACGTGCCTGCATCTGGATATCATGGACGGAGTTTTCGTTCCAAACTTTACTTACGGAATGACGATCGTCAGTGCCTTTCGCTCGGCGACTGACATGTTGATCGATTGCCACCTGATGATGGTCTCGCCCGAAAAATACATTGACGAATTTCGCGATGCCGGTGCTGACGTGATTACGGTGCATCAGGAAGCGGTCGAGGACCTGTCGGCGATTGCCCAACAGATTCGCTCGACCGGTGCTTTGGCTGGAGTGGCGCTGAATCCGGGCACACCTGTTTCGACGATTAGCAGAAACCTGAATGAATTTGATTTGGCTTTGGTAATGAGTGTCGAAGCTGGCTTTGGTGGCCAGTCATTCCAGCCAGGAGTGCTGGACAAATTTCGGCAGATTCGCGAGTTGGCTCCGGAGATTTTGCTTGAGATTGACGGCGGCGTGTCGCAAAAGACCGTGGCAGAGTGTGCGACGGCCGGAGCCCAGTTGCTGGTTTCCGGTTCGGCCATTTTTCGCTCGGACGACTATCGAACGGCAGTTGAGCAGCTACAACTGCTCGCCCGTGGAGCGGTCGCCCATGAATGACGGCGCGACTGGCTTGTGATCTGCAATGATTCCTTTTTTTATTCTTTGATTTCCCTTGATGAACAAACGACTGTTGAAACTGCCTAACATCCTCCTGATCCGAACCGGAATTACGTCGCTGGATATTCAGTGTCGCGTTTGGGGGTGTTTGGACATTCCACTTGCCCCCGAAGGCGAGTCGCAGATGGACCAAACAGCAGGCCATCTGGCCAGTCGGGGGGTCTACGCAGTTGTCTCGGCCCCAGGACTTGCGTCGCGGCAATCGGCAAAACTACTGGCCGAAGCGTGGAAATCGAAGAAGCGGGTCGAGGACGGTTTGCAGAACATCGACTTTGGCCTGTGGCATGGCAAGTCAATTAATGAACTTCGGGAAACCCAGCCCCGAATTTTGAAGTGTCTGGAGGAGCGACCGGAAATGGTCTGCCCACCGAATGGCGAACCGGTCCTGGATTTCCGGGTACGAATTCTGGCGACGCTGGAATCTCTGGGCAGCCGCTACGGCAACCGGCAGATCGCGATCGTTGCTCCCGGGCCAGTCTCGGCCGTGATCCGGGCGATTTACCTCGGGCACTCCAGTTTTGACGAAAATGGAACGGCAATTTGGTGGGACTCGACAACCCTGTCCGTATGGCATGAGTTTTCCGGTCGTGAATCGGCGCTGGCAACCTGATCCAACATCGCAAGCGGATTTTCGCGTCGTTATGGCTTCCAGCCGAAATATTTGTCTTGTAATTCCGGCACAATGTTTCGCCTGGAAGCCAAAACCTCGAATTCCAAAACACGTTCTTACCAACCTGCCCGAATTCTGATAAACTTCCGGGCTCTTTTTACCCCAAATCCGGGGGTGAATACAAGTAAATTCAGGCCGCGTGGAAGCGGTACGCCCCGACACAACTCCCGATCCAGCGAATGTTCGAATCACTTCAGGAAGGACTTCAGTCCGCATTCAAATCGCTCACCGGCAAAGCCCGGTTGACCGAAGGGAACATGCGCGACGGCCTGAAATTGGTCGAGCAGTCCTTGCTGGAAGCCGACGTCAACATCCGGGTTGTCCGCGATTTCATGGCGGCGGTGACGGAACAGGCCCTGGGCGAAAAAGTCCTGACGGCCCTCAAGCCTTCCGAGCAACTGGTTCGAATCGTTCACGAAGAACTGGTCAAGTTGCTGGGACCCATCGATCACAGCCTGCCGTCCAGGAACGACGTCTCCATCATCATGATGTGCGGACTTCAGGGTTCCGGCAAAACAACAACATGCGGAAAGCTCGCCGCGTTGTTGATGCGAAACAAGATCAAACCATTGCTCGTTGCCGCCGACCTTCAACGCCCCGCTGCCATCGAGCAGCTGCACGTGATTGGCCGTCAATTGAACGTGCCGGTTTATTCCGAGCCGGGCGAAAAAGACCCGATCAAGGTTTGTCGGAACGCGGTCGCAAAAGCCCGCGCGGAAAAATACCAGATCGTTATTCTCGATACGGCGGGACGACTGGCCATCGACCAGGAGTTGATGGAGCAGATCAAAACGATCGACCGTCAGGTTCAACCCGACCAGGTTTTGCTGGTTGTTGACGGGATGACCGGACAGGATGCCGTGAACAGTGCCGGTGCTTTTCATGAAGCATTGGAACTGGACGGCGTGATCATGACCAAGCTGGATGGTGACGCCCGTGGTGGTGCGTTGCTGTCGGTCAAACATGTGACAGGCGTTCCGATCAAGTTCATCGGAACCGGCGAACACATGGACGCGCTTGAGCCGTTTCGCCCGGAGGGCATGGCCAGCCGGATTCTTGGCATGGGTGACGTGCTGGCTCTGGTCGATGAAGCCCAGAAGCTGGTCGATGAAAAAGAACAACTGCGGCTGCAGGAACAGCTGGAAAAAGGCGAGTTTACGCTCGACGACTTCCGCGACCAGATTTCGCGAATGGCCAAGCCGGGTCTGATGCAGAAAATGCTGTCTTTGATGCCTGGCATGGGCGCTCTCAAAGACGCCCAGAAAATGCTGGCCGGTGCCGACACAGGCAAACAGATGACTCAGCTCTGCGGCATCGTCGATTCGATGACCAAAGCGGAACGGCGAAACCCAGCGATCATCGACGTCAAACGGCGGATGAGAATCGCGTCGGGAGCTGGAGTTCAGCCCAAGCAGGTCAACGAACTGATCAAACAGTACGACATGATGAAGCCGCTGGTGACCGGGATGGCCGGCATGAAAGCTGGCGACCGGATGGGGATGATGGAAGATCTCCAGAAGAAAATGATGAACCCGTTCGGAGAGGGGCCTAAGACGAAAAAATCGACGGGCAAGCGGCTGACCCCCAAAGAACGGGAAAAAATGCGAAAACAGCGGGAAAAGCTGTTGCGGGCAAAACGAAAGAAGTCATGATTGCGACATTGCGTTCGCGGGGCATGGTCGAAAACAATCCATTGGCTGTATGATATTCCAGCCGGAAATAACCAGGTAATTTTGACGAGGTAAGAAAAAAGTGGCAGTTACGATTCGCATGAAACGAATGGGGCGAAAAAATCGCGGTTTCTTCCGCATTTGCGCTACAGACAAAAGGGCTCCCCGCGACGGTCGGGTAATCGAAGAATTGGGCACGTATGACCCAAGTGTTCCCGAGACCGATGCACGTGCAGTATTGAATGGCGAACGAGTCAACTACTGGCTTGGTGTGGGTGCCCAACCCAGCCACAAGTGTGGCGTGTTGATCAAGAAATATGGCAAAGACGGAACACACTTGACCGCACAACAGGAAGCGATTGCCCGTCTGGGCCAGCGTCGTGCGAAATCGATCGCGGCCGCGGTTGCAGCTGCCGCAGCAGTTCCGCCACCCAAAGAGCCGGAACCAGCTCCTGCGCCTGCTCCGGAACCAGTTGCTGAAGCTTCTGAAGCCGAAGCAACCGAAACTCCGACAGAAGACAAACCAGCCGAATCGACCGAAGCTGCAGCGGAGTAGTTTTCTTTCTCCGTTTCCGGACCAGAAAAGTTCGGTCGCCAGTTGGCAGTGAACATCTCAAATACAAATCAAGGCCTGTCACTTCGATGTGACGGGCTTTTTTTGATTCAAAATGCCAAGCCTGAAAATGCTACGGCCGGTTGTTGGTCGATTGCTGCCGGAGCAATTCCTTGAACTGTGCACGCTCAGCCAATTCTGCGAAATCCCGCTCCATGTTTCTTTGATACCGTGATTCGGCTGGAGGGAGGGTGGCGAGGACTTCGATCGCCTGGTCATGGTCGTTATGCAGGTAGTGCAAACGGGCGATATGGTAAATGCTGGCCGTTCGCAGGATTCGCAATTCAGAACTTGCTTCGAAAGCCTTAAACGCTTCATCAAATAACTGTTCGAGAGCTGTAGCTTCAGAGTCGTCCGGCAAGGATTCGTCACCCGGCGAAGTTACTGGTGTTCGGATCTGTTCTTCCAGAATCAGTTCCAGAAGCGACCTGCCCATATTCAGTTGAGCCCAGGAGTTGTACGGATCCTTTTGAACCATTTCGCGATAGTGAACAATTGCGTTCACATAATCGTTGGCTTCGAAGGCCTTGTCGGCCGCAAGTCTCTCGTCCGAAAACGGGCCAGAATTGGTTTTGAGCACGTTGGCGTTGGCCCGTTGCATTGCGATCCAGCCACCCGTTCCCGCAAGGCCAAGAACCAAAACCAAAATAATTGCCAGCACAATTCTGGAATTCAGCATTCGATTTCTCCGATCGACAGTGAGCCACACTGGCGATCTTTTTCGGCAGACATTTTACTGGCCGTCGCGAAGTTTCTGGAAATATTCGAGAGCGTGTTGCTTTTGCCAGCGCTGAAGTTGCTGGTCTTCGATCGGATCCTTGTCGCGCGACATACTTGACTGGATCAACTCGCGTGCTTCCGAAATGCTCGGCCCGGCAACGTTCTCGCCATCGGCATCTCCGGTGACCACTGTCTGGCCCTTCTGCAGTTGGCCTTTGACCTTGGTCTTGTATTCGCCAGTTTCGTTTTCCTCCATTCCACGCTTGCCGCCGCCAGGCCCTTCGCCTTTGCCCCAATCACCCCAGTTCGGCTTTTCATGTTTTCCGCCTTCACAACCGTTTACCTGGTTCTTGCATTCCTGCAATTCGGCTTCGAGATCCTGCAACGCCTCCAAAGATTTCTGGTCGAGATCCATTTGTTCCATCTGTTCCATCAGATCTTCGAGAGCCTGTTGGGCCTCAGCCGGGTCCTGTCCACCCTTCTGCTGGCCTGGTTTCTCACCACCTTTCCCTTCGCCTGGCTTCATGCAATCTGCACATTTTTCCAGTTTTTGGGCCAAGTCCGCCAGTTTTTTCATTTGGTCCTTTTGCTTTTCCATTTGTTCGAGCTTTTCCTGCAACTCGGCGGCCTTTTGCATGTCGCCATTTTTCATGGCCTGTTTCAACTCACTTTGCAAATCCTGCTTCTTTTGCTCGAAGTTTTCCGCCATCTTCTTCAATTCCTGGGCCATCCCCTGCAAGTCCTTGGCCAATTGTTCCTGTTCGGCGGGAGTCAACTCGCCTTTTTTGAGTTTGTCCAGCACATTTTGAATGGCCTTTTGGGCTTCATCGAATTCACCCTTTTTCAAGGCCTCGTTCAATTCCCGCGAAGCTGCCGATTTGAGATCGTTCAACTGGTTTAGCGTTTTCTTCAAATCTTCCGGGTTGCCCATCGAGTTCTGCTGTTC
>JAYVKA010000583.1:0-3307 GCA_043768885.1 Planctomycetota bacterium | reverse complement strand
TCAAACCCTGCTTCGCTTCGGGCAACGTCCGCGATTGGCGAATGATATTGATAATCCGATCGATGTCGGCCAGAGCCAGCAACAGGCCTTCGATCGTGTGCTTTTGTTTCCGCGCGCGGGCCAGCAGGAACTGCGTTCGCCGACGAATCACGGTTACGCGATGGCGAATGAACTCTTCCAGCATCTGTTTGATGGTCAGCTCACGCGGCTTGCCATCGACCAACGCCAGGAAAATCATCGAGAAGGAAGACTGCAACGGCGAAAACTGGTAAAGCTGATTCAGCAATACGTTCGGGTCGGCGTCGCGGTGCAGATCGATCCAGAGCTTGACCGGTTCCTTCAGGTCACTTAGGTCCTTGATGCCGGTGATGCCCTTGACTCTTTCCGTCTTGACCAGCGCCGCAATCTTTTCAACGACACCATCTCGAGTCAGCTGGTAAGGAATCTCGGAAACGACAATCCGTGAACGGCCTTTTGTTGTTTCCTCAATTTCGCAACGGGCCCGCACGACGATCGTGCTGCGGCCGGTCATGTATGCTTTCTTGATTCCGGAACGCCCGCAAATAATTCCGCCGGTCGGAAAATCCGGGCCGGGAAGTACAGTCATGATCTGATCGATGCTGCTGGCCGGATCATCCAGCAACATTAGCAACGCACTGCAGACTTCTCCCATGTTATGGGGCGGAATCGAGGTCGCCATGCTGACCGCGATACCGTTGGAACCATTGACCAGCAGGTTCGGAAACTTGCACGGCAGGACGGTGGGTTCTGTTCGTCGATCATCATAGGTCGGCAGGTAATCGACCGTGTCCAGCTTGAGATCGTCCAGCAGCATTGCCGCGAACGGACTCATCCGGGCTTCCGTATAACGCATCGCAGCGGGAGGCAAACCGGCGATCGAGCCAAAATTCCCCTGCTTGTCGATCAACAGGTATCGCATGTTCCATTCCTGGGCCATGCGAACCAAAGTTGGGTACACGATACTTTCGCCGTGCGGATGATAGTCACCGCTGGTTTGGCCGGAAATTTTTGCACACTTGATACGGGCCGACCCCGGGCCGAGATTGAGATCGTTCATCGCGACCAGAATCCGTCGCTGCGAAGGTTTCAATCCGTCCCGCACGTCGGGCAGCGCGCGGGAAACGATAACGCTCATCGCGTAAGTCAGGTAGCTGTCCTTTAACTCGTCCTCGATTGCCTTTTCAATGAACATTTCATTGGGGCTCGGGGACCCGTCAGTTGGCTCTTTGGACTCGTCGTCGGCTGGCCCCGAAGTGTCTTTTGCCAAGGCAGTATTCCCGCAAGATGGAGGGTGATTTTGGAAGTCGCTTTTTCGCTTCCTTCGAACTTGATTTCAGCCGGAAAAAACCGGGTTTTTATGGTTTCGTCGGCAAGTTGGAATTGTAGCTTTTTCAACCCTTTTTCACAACCGGCCAACGCGTCAGGAAGTGCGTCGTTGGACCCGTTTTCCGGCAATAAATGGCAGCTTTCGAAAAGCTTCGGGAAAGCTCCAAATTGCAGGTGATCGAATGGTCCATTTTTGTCACGATGACCTGCCGCAAAACCATGTGCAGGTTTCTGGGTTTCAATCCACTGGCCAGGTGGTCACCACAATTTGAAGCATCGGGCCCGCCCGCTCATTACAATTGGATTCCTGGGTCGGACGTCATCCACTCGCTTTCGATCAGTGTTGTTTTTTGCAAGTGACCAAGTTTTCGAATTTCGACTTCTTTGATCAGTCTTTCGCCCAGCGTGCCGGGCAGATGGACAAGGGGAAGTTGTATGACGTGCCCGTTCAGCGACACCCGCCAAAGTTTTCCAACCGAAAGGCGAGTTCTGCTTGCGTTGGATCCAGTCCGTCCCAGTCGGCCGATCCGATGCAGACCAGAAGCCTGCGAATAGAAGTCGGTGGTCGCGAGTTTTCTATCTCCGGAAATGTTGTGTCGTGTGGTTGCCCGGATTGCGGAGCGCCGATGAGCGTTCGGGTTTGGCTGGCGATTGCAGAATGCTGGCGGTGCAAGTGTTCGATCGCGTTGGACCGGTCGGAAGTCAGCGCTCTGAACGAAGCGTTGCTTGCCGACCCAATACCGACTCCCAAACCGAAACGCTGGGAAGACATTACAGCCACTCGCCCTCCAGTCTTTGCCGATCTTCCCGCAGTCATCATTGATGCCCAGCCCGTGTTGTCGGAGCGGGACAAATTGTTTCTCGGATGGCTGCCGGCATGGCTGGTAAGTTTTCTGTTGCATGTGCTGTTGATTATCTTGCTCGCGTTGATCATGTTCAATCCGAATGCCCGTTCGGAACGCTTTCGCGAAGAACCGCTGGAATTGGTCCTCAGCCCCTACGTCCACGACAAACATGAGGAAGGGGGTGAGGTGCGGGTTGATTCCCCCGAATCGTCGATGGACAACCCGGTCCTGCGGCCGGGAGTGGAAAAAAAGAACCGGGCTGAGCGTGCTGACTTCGAAGCGGCGCGGGAATTGAAATCAGACCCGATGCCAATCGCCGATTTGCCCGGTTTGGACGTGGTTCGCCGTTCGATCACCAAGGACGGTGGCTCCCAAGCGG
Source organism: Planctomycetota bacterium (assembly GCA_043768885.1). GTDB lineage: Bacteria > Planctomycetota > Planctomycetia > Pirellulales > Pirellulaceae > BJ22. The sequence goes on along the minus strand of JAYVKA010000583.1, from coordinate 736 downwards.
CACTAGCAGCTCGCGATCCGAGAATTCGGGATGAAATCGTTTTTCGCGAAGGTGGCACGACGGAAACCGAAGCCGCAGTGGCACGCGGGCTGGCTTGGCTGGCCTCAGTGCAAAACGTCGATGGGAGCTGGAGCCTTTCCAACTATTCGCGACATGCGAATCCCCGGAACGAAGGCGACGCGGCTGGTACCGGTTTGGCCCTGTTGCCGTTCCTGGGTGCGGGCCAGACGCAGGAATATGGAATTTACAAACAAACCGTCGCGCGCGGGTTGATGTGGTTGCTGGAAAACCAAAAGAGCGACGGCGAAATGCGGGCGAATTTTCCGGGGCAGGCCGGGATGTATGCCCACGGACAATGTGCGATCGTACTTTGCGAAGCGTATGCGCTGACCGGTGACGAACGGCTTCGAAAACCTGCACAGTCGGCGATCGACTTCATCGCCGATTCCCAGCACAAACGAGGGGGCTGGCGATATTATCCTGGCCAGGAAGGAGACACCAGCGTTTTCGGCTGGCAGTTGATGGCATTGCAAAGTGCCCGCGAAATCGGAGCGTTGATCGTCAAAAGCGAAACCATGGATCGGGCTGCGGAATATCTCGCATTGGCCGGTGCCGCACGACGCGGCGATCCAATCAGCGAATCCGGAGTGCTTTACCGATATCAGCCTGGCGAAGGCGAAATCAAGGCATCGATGACCGCCGAAGCGATGCTTTGCCGAATGTACCTGGGTTGGAA
>JAYVKA010000582.1:0-5194 GCA_043768885.1 Planctomycetota bacterium | reverse complement strand
AACAACCGGCCGAGAAAGAGACTTGCCTGGCGAACTCCAGCCGAGGTTTTTCTCGAAAATCAACCCACCAATCGTTGCGCTTGAGATGGACATCCGCCGGCGGCGAACTGATCGTTAGACACAGGAACGATCAAGAGAAATTTTCCTTCACGTCAGCCCGCAATCAGGAATCACCTGAGCTGGTTGCTTTCTACGCCGATTGCGAACACGAAGTGTTCCGGGTCACAGGTGGGCGGCGGTTGTGCCTGACCTACAACCTGAGCGTCAAAAAAACGCCAGGCAAAAACAAAAAATCAATTGACGTGGACGACACCACTCAACTGGCAAACCTGATTTCGTCACACACAGCGCGACAACCCGATCAACCGCTGCTGAACGACTGATCAGACTGATGCAAAAAAACTCTGCAAAGTACACGGTTCAACTTGTTCAGGTTCCCGTTTTGTTGAAACTGATTCCGTGGAGTCGAAAACACCTCAAGAAAATTCCCGCTCTCATTTCGACGTGGCGCGATGCAGTCGTCGCAGAACTTGCCGGCGCGACAACGGCGATTCCGCCAGAACCAGCCGACTGGACCCGCCCTGCGGAGATCGAAGTCTCCGGCAAATACGATCGACAACTCAACGAATTTCTCGCCGACCCAAACTCCGAATCCCTGACCATTCCGGCAGCCGAACACATGCGTCAACAGATCATCGACACTGCCGCCCGATACCGCTGCGACCTCAGCCACCGCGTGGAACGAACGGGCAGCCCCCACCGGCTGGTCCTGACGAAAACAACCGAGTCCTGGAAACGCGCCGTTCGGCAATACAAGACCGACGTCTCACTCCTTGAAAAACTCACGCCGCTCAACAGGTAACTCTGATTGGCGTACTCTGTGCCCGTATTCCGGCGGCAATGGGATAGATGAACAATTGGGGACAATTGTTCTACTATCCCAATTGGTTTGTTACATGTTGCCTGCCGTTTTTGACCGGAAGATTTGCCGACCGGAAAATGAAACCCGGAAAACTGGCGCGACCGAAGAATGAATCGAGGCACTAATGATTTTCCGCGAAACATTCCGGTCCTCAATCTTCCGGTCCCAAGACTACCAGTCGTTAATTGATGACTTATCGACGATTGGCGTTGAACAACAGCATGGGTTTATCGCGTCACATCCCTTCATTTCCTCGACCCATTGAGGTAATCGCGAGAAACCGGATAAGCCGCAACCAATGCGATCAGCGACATGACAAGAGTCGTCGTCGCCAACTGGCCTCGCACGTTCCACGCTACAATCGAAGCAACAATCCCCGTCACCGCCCCCAGACCCACAACAACCAGCGCGAACTGGTACAAACGAATGTTGAAACTGGATTGCCCAGCAGCATTCTTCACAGCTCGCCGCGATGTAAAAACCGACTTCGATCGACTAGTGGAAACTTATTGGGGATTTACCGAATCAATTTTTCAATCGCAACTATTCTGCTTGTCGCCAATTTTCCAGCTGAAGCCCGGGAATGCGGCTGAACTCTTTTGTGTTCGCTGCGACGACTGTTAGTTTCAATAGCGTTGCTTGAGCTGCAATCAAAACATCGTAGGGGCCCGATCATCTCTCCACGAGACTCCAGGTCGGCTCGAGTTTTCCCGCTTCACTCGCAGTCGCAAATTCAAACGACAGCGGCTTGATTGACTGAAACAGCAAGTCAATTTTCGCCTGTTCTTTCGACGGGAAATTGCACTTGGCGATCCCAGTGTAAAGCTCGTAAACCGTGATCGCGGAGACAACACAATCTGCGGGTTGCAAAGCCGAAATCTTTTGGACGACTTCGGGCTGGTTCTTCATCAAATCGATGCAAGTATTCGTATCCAGCAAGTATTTCACGGCAACGCTACGAAGTAAACGATGGGGCGGACGGTGTGTCGCCCTGTGGTGGTCGCTCAAACGATGAGTCGTCGATGCGTATCGAATCAAAAAAGCCGTCTGGCCACTGCTGCGGTTTTACGTTCTCCAGAATCACGGCTGCCCCCTCTTTTCTGATGGAAACCGTTCGATCTGCGAACCTGAACTCGTCCGGTAAACAAATCGACTGCTGGCCGTTGATGGAAATAATTTCGACCGTCTTCATCGGACTCGCCCGTTCGCTGAAAGTTGCACTACCTTTGATTATACCGGGAAACGTTGGCGAATGCCATTTGATCGCCGAGGCTTTCGAATAACTCGCCGCGGACGAATCCACATTTTGTTCAATTGACGAGCCCAAACAAGCGCCACCAATGCAACCGATTACTCGTCTGGTTCTTCAACGCTTCCAGCGTCTTTTTCCAGGTGCTCGATGATTTTTTTGTAGTTCTTGGCGACCTTTTTTGCGGTGCGGGAGACGTCTTTGGCGGCGGGGAGGGATTCGGCGAGTTTGGTTAGGGGATTGAGCCACTGCTCGAGGGTTTGGAACTGGTAGCGGATGATTTCGAGGAAGACGGGGGGGACGCTGTTTTTTACTTCGATTGGAGTCGGGGATTCGGCGCGTTGTTGAGTTGCTTCGGAGAGTGAGCCGAGGGCGGTGCGGATTTGGTCGAGAGCTGCGTTGGTTTGAATCAGTTGCTCGACTGCGGTGCCGACGTGGGCGAGGGTGGTTTGACGAAGCGGGTCGTTGGTTGCCGCTTCGGTTTGGTCGCGCATCGCGGTCATGCCGTGATCGACCGCTTTGCGGATGTCGTGCAGCGCGTCGCCGAGTGTTGCGATTTGCGCGATGACCTGACCGGCGACGTTGTCGCTGCCCGCCGATCCGAGAACCAGATTGCGTTTGAATGTTCGTTTGATGTCTTCCCATCGATCGCGGTCGGCGGGTGACATCTTGCCGAGCAGTTCGCGAAACTTGAGCAGGTTGGCTTCTGCGCCGGTCGTCAGTGTCTGAGCCTGGTTGATGTAGTGATCGACGATCAACTGTTCCAGCTCTGCATCGTTCATGATTGGCAGTACGCGCTCGGCCATTTTGTTCATGTCGCGATAGGAGCCTTGCAACCGGAATGGTGGTTCGGTGCGGTAGGCGTCGGCTTGCGCTGCGGAATCGATGTAGTTGCGGTTGATTTTCAGAACGACTGCACGAATGCGAATCATTTTTCGCAGGACGCCCAGCATTTCATTGATTTCTTCGGACGTGTAGTTCCCGTCGAGCGATTTTCGCTCGCTCGATTCGCTGGTTGCCATCGCGATCAGGGCCAAAATGTCCTGTCGCGAGCCCGAGTTGAGCCGTTGCAACGTCGAATTCGAGGTGAGTGCGTTTTCGATGTAGCTCAGTTCGAACGAATCCTGGCTTTCACCAATCACGTCGCCAAGGTTGTAGGTGTCGGCACGGTTGGCGAGCATGTCCGGGATCTGGAACTTTTCGCCACTCTCGGTATACGGGTTCCCTGCCATCACGACGCAGACTTTGCGGCCGCGCAGATCGTAGGTTCGCGAGCGGCCGCGGAAAACCCCTTCGATTCGGCGAGTCGCATCGCAAAGCGAAATAAACTTTTGCAGGAACTCGGGGTTGCAGTGCTGAATGTCGTCGAGATAGATCATGACGTTGTCACCCATCTCGAGCGCGAGGTTCAGTTTCTCGACTTCTTCGCGGGCACTGGCGTTGGGGGCTTCGTCGGGGTCGAGCGAAGTGACTTGATGACCTATTGCGGGACCGTTGACTTTGACAAAGGTCAGTCCAAGCCGGCTGCCGATGTACTCCATCAGGGTCGTCTTGCCGTAGCCCGGCGGAGAGATCAACAGCAGCAAACCCATCAAGTCGGTACGTTTGTTTTCGCCGGTCGTGCCGATCTGTTTGGCAAGGTTGTCACCGACGATCGGGAGGTAGACATCGTTGATCAGTTTGTTGCGGACGAATGAGGAAAGGACGCGTGGCTTGAACTCCTCGAGTTTCAGCTCCTCGCGGCGTTTGGTTGTGATCGATTTCTTGGTCTCGACGAATTTTTGATATCGAGGGATTTGGTTGGCGATGTAGTCGGACAGGCGCGTGCGGAATTCGATGAAGTCGAGGTGGTAGGCGGGCTGGGATTGCGCTGAGGGCGGGGTCGGAAGATCCGTGCCCAGCCCTGGATTTGGCTGATCCGCGCCCGGTGCGATCACAGGCTGGAAGCCTATGCCACTTTCCGGCTGGAAGCCTATGCCACGATGGAGGATGGGGTGGTCGCCGAGGAGGCCTTCGATCGGCTGGATGGCGCTGCCGTCGAGCGGAGCGATTTGGTCGATTGGTTTTCCGGATGCGAAAACGGCTGCGGTTTCGAAGAGGAGTGGGTTGGCAAGATAGGAACCGGCGTCCTGTTTTTCGTTTTGTGTAAACGACTTCAGCCAGTCGAACGCGATTTCGAAACGGGTTTGCATCACGGCATGCTGCATGACCGAATCAAAGTCGGCGCGATGGCCGTTTTGGTCGAGTGTCGCCAGGAATTTTTTCGCCAGTTCCAGTGCGGCGCGAGAAGCGTGGGAACCTTCGTTGGCGATTTCTTCGAAGAGCATCCTGGCGGCGAGCGCGGTATCGAACTTCAGGCCGAGGCCGAGTTTGCCCTGGAAATCCTGGACGCCCATGGCGAGTCGCTGTTCCAGCCTCTCGCGGCCCGATACGTGGCCAAAAATGTTTTGGGCCTGGACGACCCAGCGGACTTGTTCGGCAACTCCCTGGCAATCGCTTTGGAAGGGTTGCGAATGGCGGAACATCAGGACCATACCGCGAGTCAGCGGGTCGAACTTTAACAGGCCCAGGCTCTGATCCATTTGCAGAAGCGTACCCAGAATCAACGCCGCGTCGTGGTCGTGAACTCCTTTGATGTAGCCTTCGCTGTAACGCGGAGCCATGAACTCGCGGACGCAGGCCAGGAGCGATTCGGGGTCGGGGGAATTGAGGTCGGTGCTGGGGAGAGGGTCAGACCCCTTTTTGCGGTCAGTGCCTTGATTTTCCGCTTTGGTATTTGCTGGCGAAAAGGCGTCAGACACTGGGCGATGTATGGGGTTTGCGCTGGGGAAAGGGTCAGGCACAAATTCGCTCCGAAGACTCCGCGAAATTGAGCCAGACCCTTGGCGCTGAGCGTTGAAAATTGTCCAGGCGAGGTATTCTGAGCGGTAGACGGTGCGGTTTTCCGAAATCAATTCCTGGTCCCAGACATCGCGAAGCTTGTCGAGTTCGGGACTGTCGAGTGGTTCAGTGAACTTTGTGCC
>JAYVKA010000581.1:0-4040 GCA_043768885.1 Planctomycetota bacterium | reverse complement strand
GCATCATCCGTCGGCGGTGCGGGGCGCAAATTCACAGCCTGCTCTCCGGGTGCTATCAATGCCTCGATGGCACTTTGATTGATCTGGCTGGACGCGACGGGACTCAATCTTCTAAAAGCCCATTCACATCGGCAGCTTTTCTTGCCAGCTTTTGTCGACCAACGACATTTTTTGTCGCGCCATGATTCAGGGAGCATTCCGGATCGGCGCCGGGTATTTCCACGGGATGTTGAAAATGAAAACGGTTGTCATTCCCTTTGTCGCCAGCATTTTTCTCGCGACAACACTCACTCCCTGCATGTCGGTTCGAGCCCAACAATTCCGGATTGAGTCACAGGTCGTCGTCAACAACAGCAAACTGCCAACGACCGAAAACCTTACACTGTTCGACAACGCTTTTGTCTACGACTTTTCCTTTGTTCCCGATGGATCACAGACGCCGCTGGAAGTCATCGTTTACGACATTGCGCGACAGAAGTTCGTTTTGTTGGACATCAACCGGGAAATGCGACTGGAAGTGGAGCAATTCGAAGTTGTCCAAATGCTGGAGCAACTTCGGCAACGCCTGGGCGATGACGAGAAAACTGCCTGGCTGGCCAACCCAAACTTCGTCGAAGAAGTAGACCTGGACGCTGCAACGGTAACTTTGACCAGTGACAATGTCAGATACGTGGCCAAATGTGAAAAGCCCCGGAATGCGGCGATGCAGGCTGCTCTCTACGAATTCATGGATCAATTCACGATGTTGCGGGCAACGGAACCTCGCAGCATGCCGCCCTTTGCACGCATGCAACTCAACCAGGCGTTTCGAAAGTACGGTTTGTCTCCGACCGAAATCGACCTGACGATGGAAAGCCGGGGATTGGCCAACAAAAACCTCAAAGCCAAATCAAGTCACTCGATGATTTCGCAGCTTTCCACCACCGACCGCGAACGAATTGAGCAGGCCAAGAAGCAGTGGATACAATTCAAGCAGGTAGACTTGCCGACTTATCGGGAACTGAAGGCCGTTGCCGAAGCTGGGGAGGCGGAAACAAAGTCGCGGCGTTGATTCGAGTCGCGGTGTCGAACTGCCCGGGAAACCCATCGTGAACTGGCTCGTTTTTCATTTCGCAAGTGGGCAGGCATTCTTCTCCGGTATCGCACTTGTTTTGTTGGCTGTTTTTGCGGCAACAAGATCGGCCACAGTTTTTAAGCGTGTTACCTTTTTGGCGTTTGCAATCGGTGCCATTGCGATCGCCTTGTCTTCAACGCCGATCCCGTATTGGTACTACACGTTGGCGACAGGCATGACGATTTCGTGGATCGTTTCCTGGTTCATCAAATCCTGGCGATTCTGGACATCGATTGGGGTTGTGGCAATCTGGATTATCGCTGCGATTATGGAATTGCCCTTTCACTTCATGCCATCGGTTCAGTCGATTCCAACACGCACCATGACAGTGATTGGCGACTCGGTCTCAGCGGGACTGGGTGGAAGTGAAAAATCGAAAACGTGGCCAATCATCTTTGCCAGCCAACATGATGTCGCTGTCCAGGATATCTCGCATGTTGGAGAAACCGTCCGCACGGCATTGAAGCGTGCCCAGTCCCAGACGATTAACTCCGATCTGGTCATCATCGAAATCGGCGGGAACGATTTGTTGGGGCCAACTTCGGCGGTCGATTTTGCGACAGAACTCGACGCGCTCCTGACGTATTTGTCGAAGCCCAATCGTCAACTCGTGATGTTCGAGTTACCGTTGCCGCCGTTTCGTCAGGAATACGGACGAGTTCAACGCCAGGTCGCATCGAAACACGGCGTGCGACTGGTCCCCAAACGGATATTCCTGTCCGTGATCGCCGAAGGTGGCTCGACGATAGATTCCATCCACCTTTCCCAAGCCGGCCACCAAAAAATGGCGGATTGCGTTTGGTCAATCGCGGGCGGGGCGTTCGGGAAACCCGCCAAATAGCCCGTCGATTGCCCACGAAAACCTCAAACGCCTACGATATGCCGGTTGGAATCATGCTCGTTGTTGAATTCCATGGATAGTTACTGGAATTGCCGCCGCCGTTCCGCCAAACTAATTCGTTTGATTCCCGTCACATGAGTTGTGACACTACGAATGAGTTTCATGATTTCGCATCCATTCACAACGACCAATATTTCGAGGAGCAGACGTTTATGCGGTCACATTTGAAAAATGAAGGATGGCAAGCCGGGCAACTGGTTGCAACGATTCTGATTGGTTTGTCACTCTGTTTTGGTTCCACCTCGTTGTTGGCTCAAACGGATTTGCCGGCAGAAGAGCAGGCGAATCTGATTGTGGAAATAAGCCTTGGCCGACTTCGCGCAGGACCGCTTGGCGAATTTTTGAAACCCGAAGAATTACTTGGCGGCCCCGCTTTTCCTCTGGCCGAGTTTCAGGATATCGACTGGAGTAAAATCGATAAAGTTCGACTTTCTGTCCGGCTGCCTCGTAGCGTTTCTTCGGTGATGGAAGCGGGAATGAATGGCGGAGACTTGCCGCTTCAGTTTTCATTTGTTTTGACGGCTTCCGGTCCCGATGCATTCAACGTTGTCAGCGAGATGATCAAGCAGGAATCAGAAGTTGACCAGGTCAACGGTAAAGATGTTTATCGCCCTCGCGGCGGCCCCGGAAATGTCGGTGCGGTTTTTCCGGACGATCGATCGATGGCCGTTGGGACCGACGAGTACCTTACCCGGCTTGGGCAAAATGTTGCCGGAGACGGATTGCTTGATCTTTGGAAAGGAATACCGGACAGCGTTTTACGAATCGCCGGAGACCTGAAGGAGTGCGAAAACCTGTTTATTGAGCTGCAGCAAATGGGAGCGATGGCTCCTCCCGAAATCGGGGATGTATTGGAAGCTTTGCCCAAACTGGCGTCGCTTGCAGCGCATCTGGATTTTGAAAGCGAACACCTCCTGACGCTGAAGGCGGCAAGCCGCTCGCCAGATTCAGCCAAATCGATCAAGGGATTGATGGAACACCTGTCCGGCATGATTCGCGCTGGTGCCGACGACGGTGCCAATGCACCGCCTGCAATGAAACCAATGGCAGACATGATGCAAGACATTGCGGATGGAACAAAAGTTAGCGAAGACTCCAAAGGGGCTTCACTGGTCATCGCGACTCCAAACGACTTTGCGAAAAGAGTGCGTGAAGATATCGGCGAGTCGATCAAGGCAACCCGCGTGGCCGCCGAAAAACTGAACGACTTGAAGCAGGTCTGCCTGTCGATGCACAACTATTACGACACCTATCGCCGGTTTCCGCAGTCGCCAGATCCGAATTCCAAGGGCAAAATCAGCTGGCGGGTACGAGTATTGCCGTATCTGGAAGAAGTGGACTTGTACGACAAAGTGGATTTCGACCAGGACGCGGACAGTGCCGCCAACCGTTTCCTCGCCGACAAAATGCCCAAAGTTTACGGAGATGACGGGCGCAACAGTTTGATTGCGGCGGTTCGAGCCGAAAAACAACCGGCTTCGTTTCAAGACATCACCGATGGGACTTCCAACACAATCGCGTTTGTCCGATTGAACGAATCGATTCCCTGGGCAACCGATCGGGATGTCTCGATTGAAGAAGTTGTCAAAATGTTTGAGGCGATGAACGGCGAGGGAATGGTCATTGTTGCCATGTATGATGGCAGTGTTCGAAACCTGCCGGCCTCGATTCCGGCGGACAAATTGCGGGCACTGCTGACTCCGGATGGAGGTGAAAACATCGACTTCTAGCCCGGAAACTTTCAGAAACCTGAGAAAAACGCCGGAAACCCTCACTTTTGCGGGGATTTTCGGCGTTTTTTCGTATCCAATGGACTCTTGGGCTTTCCCAAGACATTTTTCCAGGTTGAAATAATGTTCACAGAGAGCAGAGAAGCAGAAGAAGGTCCGTCACGTACCCACGTTTTGGGCCATTATTCCGCAAGGATGTACCACAGTTTTTTGGGGAGCCAATCGCCGTGAAGTGTACTGACCATATTCTAAGTCGCCGTAATCTGTTGACCGTTGGAGCGGTCGGTGGATTCTC
>JAYVKA010000580.1:0-2723 GCA_043768885.1 Planctomycetota bacterium | reverse complement strand
CACATCGAAGTAATTGGTGCTGTAGTGCCACATGCTCTCAGCGAAATAGGTCTCCTCCGCCCTCGCTTTCATCGCGGAGAAATAGCCGGCGCGAATTTTGTCGGACTCTTCCTCCATTTCTTTGGATGACGTTTTGGTCCAGTTCTTGATTTTTTTGTTCCAGCCGTCCAGACTTGCTTGCTGATCTTTGGACGGTGTTTCACCCCGTGCGATCATTGCCTCGACAGCCTTGGACTTGGCATGCCGGTCCTTGGTATCTTTCAAATCAAAAAATTGAAGGACAGTACCCGCCAGAATTAGAAACAGCCCAAGTGAAAGGAGATATTTTGGCGAGATATTCCGGACCGGAAAAAGGAACATTCCCAACAGTCCATATGAGTACAAAATATCCCATGGCCAAAGAAGAATGTAAGCGTGAATCATGCCGAAAATAAAAAGCCAAATGGTGCGGCGATACCAACTGTCAGCCAGGGCCAGGCCAATCCCTTGTGCTTCTTTTCTGCTGGTGAACAAAATGGCCCCTGCTCCGAACAGCATCGAGAACAATCCGCGCATGGTCCCCTCGAACAACATCTCGTTGATGCCCCAGGCCCAAAGGTTCAGGCCCGTATCGCCGCCGATCACGGTAGGGTCCGAGTAGGCTCCCATCGGCAACCCCATTCCGACGATATTCATCAGCAATATTCCAAGCACCGCCACGCCGCGAATGATATCCAAAGAGTCAATGCGATTCGCTTCCGGAGTGGCCTGAAAAGCCTTGATCGAAATGGGCATGTCGGAACCAGAAGTTTTGTTCATGGGTTGCAGAGGTTGGTTTCAGTCGTCGAATAATTGGACCAACAAGCACGATGTTCCCCTCGCCAACCAAAAAAAGCCAGGCCAGTCGAGGGTTCCCGTTTCGGAACGGCCATCATTTTCACGCAAAGGCGCCGGAACGCAATGAACAGGGATTCGCCTTTGCGGCTAGGTGCCTTTGCGTGAGTCAATTCTTCAAGGCCAGGAGATTTCGGTCGGCGTTGTGAGTGGTGGCAACCGGTCCAGTGGGGTCTTTTTGCCCGATCGCACACTGCTCCAGTCTTCATTCTCAGTCCCAGTTTCGCCTTTTCCAAACCGAAAACCGTGGTTTTGGAGTCCGGACATGAAAAATGCGAGTGTCAAAACGTCAACTATAATGGGATTCGGTCGTCCAGTCGCGACGCTGCGACGGTCCAAATATGTTGATGAAATCCATGCAAATAATGAAGAGCGAAACGATACTGAGTGCCAAAGAAGCGCGAGAGATGAGCGTTCAGCAGATGCTCCGTTTGCAGCAAATTGGGGACGAGCAACATCCCTCGGACGTCTCCATCTCCCAGCGGCTGGTTCAGCGATGCCTTGCAGAAATTCGCCGTCAGGCCGAAAAAGGAAAAACCGAAGCGGTCTTTGCAATAACCGAGTGGACAGTGCGCGCCCGCGATCGGGGTGAAGTCTTTCAACAGATTACCCGCGAGATCGACGGGCTGGGATTCAACATCCTGGTCGAGCGTGAAAGCAGCATCTGGGGCAGAAAAATCGTCTACAAAATCGAGTGGTAAACGCGAAACAGTGAATTTTGCCGAGGCCAAGACCCAGACGGCTACGAATTCATCCTTGACGATCATGGTCTGCGTCGGCCGGATTTTTTGCCAATGCGGTATCGTTGATTGTAATTTAGCCGCGAACGCGGCGGCAGTTAATAACTGCCAGTGCGATCCCGCAGGTGGAGACAAATAAAAATTTCTCCATCGCGCGAAGGCGGTGACTTCAGAGCTGCGAATGCTGGCAAGTCGAACCACTCTCCCAAACACGATGCGATAACCGGCCATGCATTTGCCAGTGTTTCTGCGGCTTTCCTGTTTTGGGCGATTTCTGAACTGTGGGCAATTTGTTTTTGTTTGCCCAGAGCTGGTATTGCCGGGGATTCCACAATTGAATGCAATGTATGGAAGTCTGCGTTGTCCTTTGATATTCAGGAGAATTTCCCTTGTCAAAAAACATTCTTTTCACATGCATGGCCACGTTTCTGTTTTTGCCAACCCCGGCGAGATGCCAGGATTCATTGGGTCCTGAAGCAGCCAAACTTTACAAGGCAGGCATGGAAACGAGGCGATTTGCCGAGGTGGCTGCCAAGCTGAAGCCGACAGTGAAACCCACTACGGACGGAAGAAGTTTTTACCTGGTTTGGCAAAATGAAAGGCCCAAACGCTGGATCGCCTCACTGCATGGAGCTGGCCGACCGGCAAAAGGATATGCGTCCGATGATTTGGCCATTTGGTACCCCCATCTGGAAGAACAGGACGTGGGACTGATCTGCCTTCAGTGGTGGTTGGGCACGGGCGATGGTCCCGAAGATTTTTTGACACCAACTGAAATCTGTCATGAATTGAATCAGGCCCTGGAGGAATTGAAAATCCAGCCTGGCGATGTGATGCTGCACGGATTCAGTCGCGGTGCATCCAACATTTATTCGGTTGCCGCGATTGATGCGGGAAAAGAGGGCAACCACTATTTTTCGTTAATCGTTGCCAGTTCGGGAGGCATGTCGGCGAATTATCCCCCGAACCGCGCCCTGATGCGTGGCGATTTCGGCCCGCGACCACTGGCCGATACCCGCTGGATCACAGTCGCCGGGGCTGGTGACAATAATTCCGGTCGCGACGGCGTTGAAGGGATGAAAAAGACCGCCGCCTGGCTGATAGAACAGG
>JAYVKA010000579.1:0-4137 GCA_043768885.1 Planctomycetota bacterium | reverse complement strand
GACAACCTGATTCGAACTCCTTCACGATGTTTTTCCTACATCAATTTTCCACACCAAAGTTGCGCTTCACTTGGACTTCCGCCGCTAAAGCAAAGCTTGGAGTGAAAATCTCCACCATCCTTCTGCCCCACCAGATAACTGAGCTTACTTCGATGAATCCCGGAACGCGAGGGTTGATTCCCGCGTTGGTCCGAACTCCCGTAGGCGACATGTTCGTGCTTACCGATGATCAGAAGAAATCGATTGAGGAACAAACTGAAAAGGTAATTGACGATCTAAAAAAAGAAATTGACCGGGCGCGTGAGCGACTTGACAGTATTTTGGAAAAACAACTGTCGGATGAGCAACGAGACCGGATTGACGAAGTATTTCCCGGCATTAGAAAAATTCAGTTTTTTAAAACGTGACCCAACGATTTTGTCAGGCTGTCATACATTCCTGAAAAGCCGGGTGAACCAACTCCCGCTGTTCGACCGGCTGACAAAAAGTAAATCTCCTGGAATTGGCCGCTTCGCGTTGTTTTCGGTAATTACCCGCTTGGCCACGAATCATCTGGACAGCGCCGCTTTTGCGCTGAGAATGCCGGGAATCACACACGACGATCAGCCGCAAGGCACTAACCTCCGGTTCCCGCGTTCGTTCGACAAAAACCGGGTGCTCGTGCACTGCGGCTGATAAAAATGGCGCTGTTCACTTAAGAACTGTTTTCAAAAAACGGGATTAGTTCGGACGTCCAGCCATTCGTTCAGGTGGCTCCAGAAGAGTGCGCAGGCCTTCGTTGATGCCTGGCATGATTTCCTGGCGGATTTGGGGGTTTTCGAGAGTGCCGTCCACGCGCAGCCACATGATTTGCTGACTGCCCGCCTGGTACAGTTCGCTCAGTAACGGAATGTAGACACGGTTGCGGCCCATGACCGAATAGAAATCGAGATCGACTCGCTGTCGCCAGTCGAGAGTACCGTTTCCGATCAGGCTGATCGCGTCGCCATTCAACTCGATCCGGTTCAGATCGATTTGGTCGCCACGCAAGCCGAAGTTGATATTGCCCGAATCAAAAGCGGTGCGGTCGATTCCCCGGCGGCTGATCGGTTTCAAAACGGCCATCATCACCGGCAGTTCATAGAGACGGGTGTTGGCCAGTTGCAGGGATCCCTCGCCGACAACGGATTCCGTGTTTTTCAAATCGCCCGTGCATCGCAGAAAGCAATTCGCAACGCCGCCCGCCTGGCAAAGTTCGCTGGACAAACAACCCGTTGCCTCGGACAGCTGGCCTGAAGCCAACGCAGCCTGGGCGTAAAATTTTCCGCCTTCATCGTCGTTCCAGCTTTGGGCGTCCAGACTCAATTGTCCTTCGAACAGCCGGCCACTGACAGTATTGGATTCCCGGCCGGCATCGATGTCCGCTGCGTATTTGCCGATGGCCACCCGCTGGTTGTCGATCCAGACCGGTCCCGACAAATTCGTGGCCCATGCGCCCAGAACTTTGACCGTATCCAGATCTATCGTTCCGGTGCTCAGTGTTTTGCCATTGCGTTCACTGCCGCGAATCGCGATGACGCCTGAGATTCCTTTGAGCTGCAATCCCAGATTGGCTTCCGCGCCGTTCAGTCCGATTTGAAGATCCCATGACGAAGCCAAGCGGATGTTTCCGGTAGTAGGCGGCGACGTGGGCTGGGTGTGACTGGCCAGCATCACTCCGTATTCTGTTTCCTGAGCCTGCCCGGACGTTTCAGGAACCGTTGTGAACGCCATGTCACCCGAAACCCGGACGGTTCCGGCGAAGGCGGTTTGCTCGAGCGCACCCGAAACCGACGAGGGCAAGGCCCGCATCAATTCATCGTCGACTTCGACATTACCAGCGAGCAGATTTTCAAGATTCAGGCTCCAGCCATCTTGTGACCACGAACCACTGGCATTCGATGTGACCCACGAACGTCCATGTTCGCCGCGAAACTGTGTCACCGAAAACTTGCCGTCTTCAAGGTGCATATCGGAGGAAATTCGCGCCAGCTCGATTGGAAACGCTGTGGGGCGAATGGTGATGCCTGGATCGAGCACATTTTCCGGCGCGCGGGCCTGGCCGTCGATCGTGACTTCCAGTTTGCTTCCCTGCGTCTGTGCCAGTTTCAGATCCACTCGAACCAGGTCGATGCGACCGGCCGGACGAATCGCATCCCACGCGGCGACAGCGGCGGTCGGTAACGCTGTACGAATTTGATTGTCCAGCGCGACATTGTCGGCAATGAAACGCAAATCCAATCCCCGGTCCGGATGCCAGTCGCCGCCGGCCTGGACTTTGGACGTCGAGTTGGCCCCGCGAATGTTGACGAAGCGGATGTTCTTGCCATCGACGATGACTTGCCCATTAATTTCGCGAACCGGGTAATCGAAATGAACATGCCGAGCCTGGCAATTCTTCATGTCAATCCGGTAGTTCAACAAGGGCGTATGGTCGATGGTCGGCCGCGAGAATTTTCCGGCGACTCCGAAAGTTCCGCGAGGCCTTAGATCGCGAATCTGCCGGGCAACCTGCGGATAAAGATCGACAGCCCGAAACAGCTTTTCATCAATTGGCAACTCGCCATTGCAACCGAAATCAATTTGAAACAGGGCGTCGGGGCCGGGATTCTCGACTGACCCGCTGATCGTCACGATCTGGCCGTTTTCAAGCGAGTCGATGGAAAAACTGGTTTTGCCGTTTTCGCACTTTGCTGATCCAACACAATGTTCCAGCGGATAGGGGAACTGGTGAAACGTAAACGCCATGTCCTGGATGTTGGCGTTCAGCTTTTGCCGCAAGCGGATTCCGTCCCAGCCGATGTCAAACCCCAGGTCACCAATTCCCCGCGGCGAAAATTTGCGAACGAGAGCGGCGATCTGTTCTGGCAACTGCCGGGTCGCGACCGACTCGACGTTCAAATCATCGATGCGGCCGGTGGCTATCCATAGAACGCCGGACGGAGCAAACGAAGCGGAAAAATCGCCCCGGGCCGCTGCCGAGCCAGCTTTGCCGATCGCGTTCTTGATTTCCAACCCGTTTGCACGGATTGTGAAATCGGCTTTGAATTGCGACAGGGGAAGTGGACTTTTCGAACCGGAAAATGCGAAGTCGGAGACATGGCCGGTAATCAACCAATTGACCGGCTGGCCGTTGGCTGCATCGTGGCTGAAATCGATTCGGAGATCGCCACGGGCATTCAGGGCATTGACCGATCCGATTTGGGTTGGCCATTCTTCGGGCAGGAACTGGAGATCGTCCTGGTGAATGTTCAGGCCCGTAAGCTGCGTCGAACCGGAACAGAATTTCAGTTCGGGCCATGCGGACATCGAAAATGTGCCCGAGTCAAACCGGGAACTCAGGTATTGGCCGTCGAACTGAACAAAACGGCGGCCGTGCGGGTCGGTTTGTGTAACACTTTCGAAATTGACGTCGTACAGAATCAGGGGAGTGGAATTCCGGGTCGAGGGATCGGTCACTACCAGGCGGCAGCCCGTGGCTTTGAAAACGGGAATTCTGTTCGGGATCTGTTTTGGACGAAGGGCTTCGAACAGCGCTAGAAGTTGTTGGGAAGTGCAGGCCGATGAGTTGATTCGAAGTTCCGCGTCGGGAAAGTGAACGAGGTCGGGAACAAAGTCGCCGCCAATAATTTCCCGCAAATCGCATTTGTAAATCTCGATGGGACCGATGCGGACAGGCGGAGATTCGAAGCCATTTCCTTTTTGTGTGAGCAGGACTTCGGCAATTCTCAGTTTTCCCGAGCCGGAAAACGAGGCGTTCGGAACCCGGGCGGTCCAGCCGCTGTCGGCCAGCTTCGTATTAACAGAATGTTCGGCGGCCCGGGCAATTTCAGCGTTGATTCGGTCTTGTCCCAGCCAAATGGCGAACACCGCGACGGCTGCCAAAACGACAACAACAAATACCAACGTGCGCAGCAGTCGGGACAGCCCCCAGGTTGGGCGTCGGTTTGGGCGCAAAGTTGGGCCGGACGAAAACACGAATCGATCGAATCCAGGCGGGGGAAATTGGGGTCGAAGTAACCCGGAAGACCGGGCTGCCAGATGTTAGGGATTTGCCGGCTTTCACAATAGGCAGATTTCGCCAATTTGGCGGCTTTGAACCGGCCGAAAAGCTGTTCT
>JAYVKA010000578.1:0-9618 GCA_043768885.1 Planctomycetota bacterium | reverse complement strand
TTCAGTTTTCGCTGGCGCAGGATTTCATCGACAATCGCCTTTTGTTTGTTCCGGTCCGGACGGCTGAACTGAAAAACGCCGACGGACATCAGGTCAATTGTCGCAAGAACCAGAATCAGCACCAGGAACAAAACCAAAATCGTAATCAGCGTCAATTTCAAGTAGGCATCGCCTGAGCTGGCCAGGCTGGTGATGATCGCACCACAGGCGGCGACAAGTGCACCGACCAACGTTCGACGCCGAAACTTGTACCACTCAAATCGACGAAGCTGGTTGTCGTCCTGGCCGCTGTCTTCGACTTTCCGCCAATGCCGCAGGTGCTGGAACATCATCACAATCCCGCCGACAAACATAACCAGGCCGAACAACAGCGTCACCGTGTCCAGGCGGTTGTCAAGCAATGACAGCAACAGGTCTGGGGTATTCATGGTTGTTTGCCTTCCAAAATCCCGACTCGACTGATTCGGAAGAACCAGTCACAGCTTTTGAAGCCTTCTCAGATACTCCAGGATGACACTGCCAACCTTGCCTATGGATTCCGCCGAGCAATTCTCGGGAATGTCTTTGGTAGTATGCCAAAAAGCGTTTTCACTTGTTTCGTCGGGATAGTCAAAATCGATGATGTCACACGTGTCGATCCTGGCAATTGTATTCAAAGGCAGATGATCGTCGCGAATCACGTGCTTTTTCTTCCCGATAAATTCCTTGACCCCCATGTCCTGGGCGACTGCCCAGACGCTTTTGGTCAATCGCGGGGCCATCTTCAGCGAATTTTCCTCCATGTAAATCTGCAAATTGCTGTCGCCGATCATGTCCACGAGAATCGCCAAACTGTATTTGACATCCCATTCGTTGCGGGCATAGGCGTTGGCAAATGCGGTTGAGCCGATGAACATTGGGTCGCGGCGGGCGACGTAGACAAATTCTTCCCCGTCAAAAAAACAAATATCGATCCCGTATTTGCCATCGAGACCGGACAAGTGACGTGCCAGCTCGGACAACAGGCCGACGCCACTTGCACCATCGTTGGCTCCCAGAAAAACGCCCTGGGGATTTTCCTTGTCCCTGTCGGCAAAAGGCCGCGTGTCGTAGTGACAACAGATGACTACCCGCTTCTTGCGATCCGGATGCCAGCGACCAAACAGGTTTTTCATTTCCACAATCTTGCCATCCAGCGGACTGGCCACGTTGAACTTGTGTTCATGAACTGTTCCGCCGTTGGCCTCAATGTGGGCCTTTAGCAATTCCTGCTGTTTCAGCATTCCTTCAGTGCCACTAATTCGCGGTCCCAAATCACAAATCTGTTTCAGGACTGCGTAGGCAAACTCGCCATCGAATTTGTCCGGCTCCTTTTCCTGTGGCGTGCCGTCCTGCTCCTGGGTTTGCGAATTTGCGACGGTTGCTGGAGGCTGAACGGCGTGGATGGACGCCGGTTCCGAAGAAACTACAATCAAGCCGAAAAGCAAATACAAACAGCTGGGTCCGGGACGGCAAAAGCTTCTGACAAAATGTGCATAGAAATCCATTGCCTGTTCCAGTTCCTTTTTCCCGATCAAAGATCGCGTTTTGCCCAAGATCTACCAGGTATTGCGTTCGTTCAGCATGCCAGATTGTAGGGCAGATCGGGAATGCGGGGCAAATGACAGGTTAGCGTGCATTCATCCGGTGACGCAAGAAACATGTTCCGGACACCCCCGGGCGGGCAGTTTTTCAGCCAAAACAGACCTGTCGTTATCCCCATGTTTTTGTCTACCATGGCTCGACCCGTCCGTCTTCATTTGATTCTACCCGCAATTGTCCGGCCAGATTCTCCGGACAACCTGGACGACGGTTTCTGGAACTCGCAAAACTTTTGTGGTTTGGCGAACCAATTCCCTGCAGATTTCGCTTTCAAAATCCGTCCATGAACCATTCCAGTCTTGTTGAAGAAGCACAATCCAAAAAGGACAAAAAGCGGGGAACTTGGTCGGGGTTTTTCGCGTTCTGGTTGACTGTGCTCGCCGCAATTCCTGTATCGCTGTTTTGCCTTTCGCTGCTCGGGGACTACTGGTTCCTGTCCGAGATGTTGGTCAATTTCCGGTTTCAGATGCTGGCCATGCTCCTGCCGTTTCCGTTTTTGCTGGCACTCACGCGAAGGGCCACGGTCACGATCGGCGTTTCGCTCGTCACGATTTTTTGCGCCGTCCCAATCGTTGAATCCTGGATTCCGGTCGCCCAGTCACTGGCAGGCAAAGACTCCATTCGGCTGATGTCTTTCAATGTCCTTGCGTCCAACCAGAATTTTCACGATGTGATCGCCGAGATACGCCGGGCAGATCCCGACTTGCTGATCGTAGCCGAGCTGAACAAGACTTGGGAGACGGCGCTGAACACGTTATCGGACGAGTATCCCTGGAAAGTCGTCCAGCCACGTTGGCACGGCTATGGAATCGGTTTCTACTCGCGACTGCCGATATCGAAACAGGAGAGCATCCAGCTTGCGGACAAAATGACCGACGACCCGGCAATCGATGCAACGGTTGATGCACATGGGACCAGCCTCAGAATTATCGCCGTGCATTTTACGAGTCCAGGCTCGCCCCAACGGCTGCAGATCCGGAATCTGCAATTGAAAGATGTCGCGAAATGGCTCGACGGAAACGACACTGCAACCGTCATGGCAGGCGATTTCAACTGCACGCCTTTTTCCAACAAGTTTCGGGATTTGTGTAGCGCCACAGGCCTGCGCGACAGCCGCCGGGGATTTGGCTATCTCGGCAGCTTTCCCAAAAGTCCTTTCATTCTCAGAATCCCGATTGATCACGCGATTGTTTCGCCAGAGATTCATGTATCAGGGCGCGAGCTCGGAAACGCTTCGGGGTCGGATCATTTGCCCCTGATCCTGGATTTTTCGATTTCGCGTCCCGGGCAGGAATAGCCTGAAACACCTGAATTCGATTTCGTTGGCCGGTTGTCCAGATCGCCCGTTCTGCCGACAATTGCCCGCATGCTAACCGACCTAATCCTGGGAACCGCTGGTCATATCGACCATGGAAAATCATCGCTGATCAAGGCGTTGACGGGGATTGATACTGCGCGATTGCCCGAAGAAAAAAAACGCGGCATTACAATTGAACTGGGTTACTCTTTCCTGGAGTTGCCGCCGTTTCGATTGGGAATTGTCGATGTTCCCGGCCACGAAAAATTTGTTCGGCAAATGCTGTCGGGCGCGACGGGCATGGACCTCGCGCTGTTGGTCGTGGCGGCTGATGATTCGATCAAGCAGCAGACGCGGGAACACCTCGACATTTTGCGGATGCTGGATTTGCCTGCCGGTGTGATTGCGATTACCAAGTCGGACCTGGTCGATCCGGATTGGCTGGACCTGGTTGCGGAAGAAGTTCGCGAACTGGTAAAGGGCTCCTTTCTGGCGACAGCGCCTATCATTCCGTTTAGTGCAAAGACGCTTCAGGGAATTGACGCGTTAAAGGCCTCGCTGGAAAGTGCAGCGACAATCGCAGCAAATTCCAGCCGTCAACAGCGACTCTCCGCCCCCTTTCGAATGGCGATTGATCGCTGTTTTCCCGTCGAAGGGTACGGTACAGTCGTCACCGGCAGCGTCGGCAGCGGGACTCTTCGCGTCGGCGACCAGGTCGAAATCCAGCCACAGGGAATCACCGCCCGAATTCGCGGTTTACACAATCACGACCAGATCGCCGACGAAGTCCATCGTGGACAACGGGCCGCTGTGAATCTGGGCGGCATCCACCACGAACAAATTGGGCGTGGCGACGAAATCGCCGAACCAGGTCACCTGATTGCGTCCCGTCGATTGTTTGTCGAAATCCTGATGCTGGACACTACCATCCGTCCACTCGCCGACCGAACACGTGTTCGGGTGCATTTGGGAACCAATGAATTGTTGGGCGTTGTGCGATTGGTCAACGGCGAACCGCTTGCTCCCGGAACGACCGGTACTGCGATGATCACGCTGGCCGAACCCTGCGTTGCGACGTGGGGCCAGCCGCTGGTCATTCGCCAGGAATCACCGATGTTCACAATTGGTGGTGGACGCGTTCTGAATCCGGTCGCACCCGCCATTCGAAAATTCTCTGACGAAGATGTAATTCAGATTCAGGCGTTGGCCAGTTCCGATCCTGCAGTCCGCGCCGGGGCCGCCGCCTGGTTTTCACAGCCCGATTCGTGGACGCACGATCAACTGGCCCGGTCAGCGGGCATCGTCGATACCGAAACGGCCTGGAATGAGCTTCTAAAAAAGGGTCTGATGCTGGAAGTCCGCGCATCGGCCAGTCGCAACCTGAACATTCACGCCGGAAGATTTGCGCATGTCCAGGAATCGATGCGAAAACTGCTCGAACGAATGCACGATCAGAATCCGCTGCGGCTGGCCCATCCGTTGGCAGCGTTAATGTCTGCCTCACAACATGTCGCGCCGCCAGAGATTCTCAACGCCGCGCTGCGTCAACTTGTGACTGACAAGACAATGGTTCATCGCGGTCAAACGGTAAGCCTGGAAGGGAAGGGCCCAAAGCTGACACGCAACGAGCGATTGCAACTGGACGAATTACTCGAACAGGTTCGTGCTGCCGGCCTTGCAGCTCCGACCATTTCGCAAATTCAAAAGTCCGCCACTCGCAGCCGCGATTCGGTTCCCCAGCTGGTTCAAATCGGAGTCGGCAGCGGGGAACTGGCGTTGTTGGGGACCGATATCGTGGTCCATCAACTAACGATGGACGAAGTCGTCGCGCGATTGAGAACCCAATACGCCGGTGGCAAACAGTTCACCGTGAGTGACTTGCGGGAATTCCTCGACACAAGCCGAAAATACGCAATTCCGCTTTGCGAATATCTCGACGAAACTGGCGTTACAAAACGGAATGGCGACCAGCGGCAAATGGTGCAACCATAAAAAAGCTCCGGTCAACTGACTGGAGCTTGGGGGTTATTCTGCGTTTTGCCTTGGCCAGCCTACTTGATGCGATAGGTTTTGTTTCGCAATTGGACCACCAGCGTCTCGCCGTCGCGTTGTTCGGCCAGGATCAGGTTTTCCGTGGCAGAATTGGCTGAGACCAGTTTGAAGTAGTCGTCGGAAAAACGCTCCAGCTCGATGATCGAGTCTTTTGCTTTTTCCAGATCGATATCGACGGCGTTGTCGGCAACGATGGTTTTGCCACGAACATACAACGTCATGGTGCCAACTTTGCGAACGCCCTGTTGGCTGTATTTGCCATTTTCGCCGGCACCACCGGTTTGGCCACCGACATCTCCCTGAACTCCACTTCCAAAAAAGTCGCCAGCAGCAGCTTGCGCTGGAGTCGAACTACCTCGGCCTCCCATGCCACCACCGCCCATGCGACCACCACCCATGCCACCCATGGCTTCTCCGCCCAAACTCAAACCCGCACCGGCTGAATTGGCAGCTTGCATATTGTCGGCACTCTTAAAAGCCTGTTTGCTTTCGCGTTGGGCAAAACCGCCAGCGCCCGACTCTTCGCGACCAAGGAATTCCAGGTTTACACCTGCCGAAGCGACATTCCGGCCTCTGTCCGACAAACCGGCTAATGTGGAATTTTCATCGGCCAGGAACGAAGTGTAAGGTGTGACGATCCCGTATTTCGTTGAAAGCTCAACCAGTTCGTTTATCAACTCCTGGTTTTGACCTTGTAAGTCAATCATGTCGATGATTTCGCCAATTCGGCGTGCTGCCCAAAGAGATGGAACGAACGAATAATCCGTGCCTTCACCCTTTTTCGCAAGATTCATCTCGAACCGGAAGTTCTCGTTCTTCTCGCCAACTTTTCCGTCGATCTTGATTGTTACCGGACCGGATTCCCGATACCGGCCGATCATCACGATCTGGCTTCCGGCGAACATGTCTGTCACGCCCTTGGGGTAAACCCGGTTTACGGTCTGGCCTGTGCTGGCAGTCGTCGAGTCGAATTCGAAATTGACGTTCATGTCCGAAAGAACTGGTGAGGAAATTTTGCCGTACAATCGGGCGACACTGGCTTCGATGTCTTCGTCCGGTCGAACGTATTCGCTCTGTCCATGGTTTTCGCTGGTCAACCGGTCAAGCAATCGGCTGTTCAAGTCGTAGCCTACTCCAAAGCTGATCAGCCTCGCACCGTAACGGTTCGCCAGTTTGCAGTTCTCGGCGATTTTCAACTCGTTCATTTCGCCAACCGTCGGCAACCCGTCGGTCAGGAAGACCATATAAGCCGGCTGGCCCTGGGTATTGATCATGCCGAGTGCCGTCTTTAGCGCGCCGTCGATATTCGTGCTGCCGCCGGAGTTGATCGAGTTGACAAAACCGATCGCTTCCTGGCGAGTCTCGTCGGAATACCGTTGGAGTTCGGGCTTCATCGAATTCACTGCCGATTCGTAGCTGATGATGTTGAACAGATCATCCTTTTTCAGATTGTTGATCACAAAGCGGGCGGCTTCGCGCGCCTGGTCGATCTTTTCGCCACTCATGCTGCCGCTTTGATCGACCACAAAAATCACTGTTTTCCGGATGCCGTCGGCTGCATCTGGATTCAATTCCGGACTGGCAAGCAGTACGAAATACCCCTGATCTTCGCCTTCGGGCCAATATGAAATCAGGCTCGAAGCGACCTTCCCTTCGGACGAATCAAACACCAGGCGAAAATCGTTTTGCGGGATGGTTTGTGTCGACGAATGCCGGACGACTGCGTGATGGTCGTCGTCCCGCGAAATGTCAACATTGTGGGTTGGGCTGTAGATGCTGCGCAGTTTTTCTGCCGAATCGATCGCGACCCGCAGATTGATTTTTTCGATTGGGCTGGAAGTGTAGCGGGCTGTGGAAAGCGGAAACAGATAGTCGGTCAATCGCTGGTCTTTGCGAAGCAGTTGGGAATACTTCAGCGTCACCGTTCGCGTCGCACCGGCGGGAATCGGAAAAACGCTGGAGCGGAACATTCCGGTTCCCATCCATTCCAGCAGGGCCGGGTCCTGGTTGCGACGAACATAGCCTTCGTAAATCCGGCGAGCCTCGTCGGCTTTCATCAGTTTCGCTTCATACTCTTTTCCATCGACCAGAAAAGTCATCTGGTTGATGGCACCGTCGTAGGGGAGGGGAAAGACGAAGCTGGCTTCGATTTGCCGGTTACCGGTATTCTCAAACATCTGCGTCACGGTGGTGACGGCGATCTGGTTCTTGATCGAAGCATCGACGGACAGTTCGCGAATTCGATAGGATCCATCGACGGGCTGTGGAGTCGGGCGGGGCAAGCGGGAACGGCCACCTTCCTGAATCAACACGCCTTGCCCAAGCAAAGTGCTGGCTGGAATCGCCAACAGAAACGTAAACACGGCGGCCAAGGTGCTGCCCAAAATCCGGCTTCTTGAAATCCTGCCCATTTTGACTCTCCCCAAGAAAAAACGCTCCAACCCCTCGCGGAATCGGCCTGCAACCGAATATCCAGCCCTACTGACGATTAGAACGTTTGAAGAGTTCCCTTGTTAGCACAAAATCCCGGTTTACTGCCTACTATTCATCAGGTTCAGCCCGGCGGCCATAAAACTTGCTGAGATCGATCCCCTTTTCCCGCTGTTCGTCTTCGAGCAGTTTCAAACGAACTTCGATTTTTTCCAGTTGGCGGACGATTTTTGGAATCGTTTCCGTGGCAAGGTCGGGCTTCGGCGGTTCGGGGATTTTTGGATAGTTTAACTGGCGCTGTAGGGCAGCGAAAAAAAACAGCGGCTCCCGGCGGCGATTG
This sequence comes from Planctomycetota bacterium, assembly GCA_043768885.1. GTDB lineage: Bacteria > Planctomycetota > Planctomycetia > Pirellulales > Pirellulaceae > BJ22. The sequence goes on along the minus strand of JAYVKA010000578.1, from coordinate 1,879 downwards.
GCCAATGCGATACGGCCTTCACGCTCACCAAACAAAATCGTCGGCTCGACCCCTTCTTCGGTTTCCGTGTTGCCGCGCTGTCGGGCAAACTCGCTGTGTACGTAAACGAGATCGGCCAGATCGACCAAACCCAAACGATGACGAGTCTGTAAAATCCAGGCTGTCCAGTCATCATTGAACACTGGATCCCCAGACATCGCGCTCAAGCCCGTGTCGTAGCTTAAGCGGTTCCGCGACAGTGCTTCGAATTGAAAGAAGAACATCCCGGCCGGCGACCCGCCTTCCGACCGAAACGTCGCTTCCCTTGCCAGAATCGTTGTTGCACGTTGCATGTCGAAACGACCGACATCGGCTTCTGCCATTTCGACCAGGAAAGTCTGGAAGGGCGTGAAGTAATGCCCCAGCCGTTTCATCGCCGTCCCCATTGTTCCGGCATGATTCAACTCCGCCAGCAGGTAATCGATCGCCATCGGCAACCGTGTCGTCACCAGGATTTCCTGCTTCAACATCAGCAGGAGTTCCTGGACGGGCTGTGATGGATTGATTCGCTCCGCCATCGCCCGAAACATGTGAGCCTGTTCGATGTACTCTTCGCGATCCAGAATCTTGCTCTTTTCGGCCACTTCCTGCGTTCCCTTTGGCTTACGTCTCATGAAAAAGGGGTCAGACCCTCTCCGCCCCCCTTGAATTTGCGATTTCTTTTTCTGGTGGGGCCCCCAAGGGTCAGCCGCCTTTTTCACCGCCCGTCCGAATTCCGCTCAAAACGCTACAATCAGGTACTGTAGCAGGAATGAGCCGCCGCCGAGCGGAATTCGCTGCGCTCCTAACTCGCCAGCGCCAGATACGGCATGATACAAGACCGCAGCGCAAGCGAGCGAACGAGTTGCATAGGAATTCACTCGCTTGCGCTTCGGGCTCGGATTCCGCACATGTCTTTTTCGAACCTGGCACAGTCCAGACAGAGAATTCAAACAGGTAGTTCCATGCAAGGCTTTTCCTCGATCGCAGACGCAGTCAAACAAATTCGCAACGGAGGCGTCGTGGTCGTGTTGGACGACGAGAACCGGGAGAACGAAGGAGATTTTATCTGCGCCGCCGAACTGGCAACTCCGGAGACAATCAACCTGTTGCTCAGCGGGCGAGGCGATTTCTGCGTGCCGATATTGGCGGAGACGGCCCGGCGGCTGGACGTCGAGCCGCTGGTCCAACGGAATACGACCAAGTTGGAAACAAATTTCATGACGCCGATCGATCACGTGTCGGCTCGAACCGGAATCACAGCCAGCGAGCGCTCCCATTGCGTGCGACAAATCGCTGACGTGAACAGCAAAGCGGAAGAGTTCGTCCGGCCGGGCCACGTGCATTTGCTCCTAGCCCGCGACGGTGGCGTGCTCCGTCGTGCCGGCCATACCGAAGCAGCCGTCGATCTGGCCCGGATGGCCAGCCTGCAACCAGTCGGAGTCCTCTGCGAGATTCTCGATGACAATGGCGACCGTGCGACTCGCGACCAGTTAATGGCTGTTGCGAAACGTCACAACTTGCCGATCATCACGATCGAAGATCTGATTGCCCACCGGCGGCTGAATGAAAAACTGGTAACGCATGTCGCGACGGCGCGGCTGCCGACCCGTTTTGGCGAGTTTCAAATCGTTGGCTACGACGTCAAATACGAAGCCCAGGAGCCGATCGCACTGGTCATGGGCGAACCGCACAAACAGACCAACCCGCCACTGGTCCGCATGCACAGCAGCTGTTTCACCGGTGACCTGCTGGAATCGTTGCGATGTGATTGTGGGGACCAATTGCAAACCGCACTGGCGATGATTGCCCGCGAAGGGCACGGCGTTCTCGTTTATCTGCCTCAAGAAGGCCGCGGCAT
>JAYVKA010000577.1:0-5791 GCA_043768885.1 Planctomycetota bacterium | reverse complement strand
GATGGCGTTTCTGTTTTCTTTCGAAGGTAGATATCAGCGGTCAGTGGTGATTCGCGGCGATCGATTTTTTCGAACCGGGTTGTATCGAAAATATCAGCGATCGCGTCCGGATAGTCGCTGGCCTTGTCCGAATCGACTGCCCGGGTGAGATTCCTGATTCGATCGGAAATTTTTGACACGTCCGGGTCCATGATTCTGGCCGCTCCGAAAATCCCCTTCAGGCGATGCACGCAATGAAGTTTGTCACGTTGCGTTTCCAGTTCGGGCCGCTCTTCAATTAACTCGTCCAGCAGAAACTGATCGACCGCTTCTGCCAGTTTCTCATTCCAGTTTCGGCATAACAATGCTGCATGGGCGTCTGAAATCGGCATCTTCTGGTCGGCGAGGATCTTTTGAATTTTCTCAGGCTTCAGGCCCCCCGAAGCGCACAACTGATCGACCATTTTGGCATAAATTTCCCCGGCAGTTTCAACAATCGAATCCCGCACGATCTCGCGACGGTCGATGCCGGCAGTCATCTTGTTTAGCCGCAGCAACATCTCTTCTGCAGATGTCGTTGGCGAGACATTTTCCCGGACCCAATCGGAGGGCACAGGCATCATCGAGTCATCCGGGTGGTCGGTAACGCTGAACAACCGGCCATTCTGATCCAGCACCGAAAAGGCTCGCATGAATTTTTTGGCGGGAAGTATTTCGGTTACTTCGACCAAACAATGGTTTTCGGCGTCCAGCAAGTAACGGATCCGGGCTGGTGAAGACGACTCCATATAGTAATCGCCGACGACCTGAAAGTTCAGGTTTTCGATTGGTTTGGAATACGCGTTCAACTGTTTCGCTGATTCTGAAACTGACGGCTTAAGCATGGTCAGTTTCAGCCTCAACGGAATCGTGTCGACCTCACTCTCCCTGGTGAGACCTGCCAGGAACACCAGGCCGCTCAGACCGACGACCACCATCAGCCCAAATGCCAAAATCGGTCCACCAATCAACCATACCAATCGCCCCGAGCGGGAATCCCGCCTGGGCCGAATGAGGATAAGGAAAGGGACTGCAAACTGCGACAAGAATCCCGACAGTATCAATGGGAAAGACGAAACGAACGCGATCGACTCAACGCCTTCGTACAATCTTCCCTTGTCAAGCAAAAACAAACCGGACACGGCCGTCACGACAATCAGTGCCAATGACAACAGCAGCAGCAAATACAACCAGTGGACCGCACGAGGCCACCCCTGATCCGACTGATACACCGTGGAAACCGTTGGCATCGTCAGTGCGATGCCCAATGCGGCTATCAGATGCACCAACTCGCGTGAAAAAAACCATGTCCCCACAAAAAACAGCGAGATCGCAACCAGGACGCAAATAGCCAGCGACACCCGTTTTTCTTCTTTCGACAGCGCCATTCGGCCAAACGAATTGAACCACAGAGTCAGGTTGAACAGCGGCGAACCGATCCACGTCATAATCGCGAACGCCGTGTAGGCGATCACAATCGGCATCAGATAAATCGTCAATTCCGGCTGGCGGTCCATCCACCGCATCAAGAACTGGCTGCCAAAGTATCCCCCAAGGATCAATCCGATCAGCATCTTTCCGCTTAACTTGCTGGTCCAGAGAAAAAATGCCAACAGCCAGCGGTAGATGAAGAACCGGCTTTTCATCGCTTCGATGATCCCGACCCGGGCCCACTCCATGCCTGGCTCCAGACGCAACGCTTCACGAAAACAAGGCAGCGCGTCATGCGGCTGGCGGCGTTCCAGATGGTTCCATCCCATGTTGGCATGCGACATCGCGTTGTCCGGATTCTTCTGAATCGAAGCCTGGATCGAATCGCCAGCATCCGCTTTACGCCCCAGCTTCATCAGCGCGATCGCGCGGATGTTGTTGCAATCGATGTTTTCCGGATCGATCTCCAGCCCTTCGTTGGCCGTATCCAGCGCGGCTTGCCATTTTTTGTTTTGCAGAAGAATGTTGGCGAGTTGAGCGAAATAGTGATCCTGATAAGGGGCGATTTCGATGGCTGTTCGAGCGTGCTTCTCGGCCTGCTTCAAATCCTCCCGTTTGTCGAAGACGATCGAAGCCGTGAAGTACGCATGGGGCATGTCCGGTGCAAGATGAATCGCATTCTGTACGGACTCCACCGCTTCGGCAAACCGGTTGAGTTCGGCCAGGCACAAACCGCGAAACGAATGGGCCTCGGCCATTTCCGGAAACTGGATCAGCAATTGTTCCAGTTCACCCAGTGCCATTTCGTGGCGAGACTGCTCGATCAGCAACATCGCACGTTGTAGTTTCGGGTGATGCATTGCAATGGTAACGAGGTGCAGCGCCAAAAATACTGACAACGTCAGATTGGCCAGGGCACCGCTGTTCCCGAAAAATGGTGTTCAAGGTTGATTCAGAGCGACAGGCGTCTGGATTATCACTTGCGGCTGGTCGCAAATCAACTCGAGGAACACCCCGATGAAATCATCGCGTTATTCTGACGGATGAGTCGATAAACTTTGCCGGGTAAGCCGTTTGGGATTGCCTGTTGTGACCGCCAGATCCAGGGAAAGAGCGTAGTGGATCTTGCCAAAGGTCCCTATGGCTAAGGATCTTTGGCCAGATCCACTACCTCAAGATCAAGCGATCACATTCCATCAAATACCCCAGAACCAATTGTAGATGCTGCCGGGCGGCTGGTCGGGTGGCGGGTTGGGCACGTTGGAAGCAAGTCCGTCCACGACGACAAACGTCGCGTCCGTAATCACGTTGTCGGGATAGACATAATCTCCGTCAGGGTTTTTGGGGAAAGGCGAATCGGATGGGTCGGAAAACTTCGGGCCTTGCCCATCGCCGACTTCGACGCCAGTCAATTTATATGCGACGCCGTTTAGCAGCGGGCTGTTTGTTTCGACTTCAACACTGTAACTTCCGGGAGCCAGATAGACTGCGTCCGAAGTCCGGCGTTCGCCTGGCCGGGTTGCTCCCTGGTACACGATTTTGCCAGACTGATCGTAGACCGTGACCCACAACAGGGCATTGGAACCCACAGCGGATGGCGAAGCCTCCAAGCCGAATTGCATGATCTGTGATTCGGCGACGTGCAGCGAATGATATTTTTTCTGTGCGGTGCTGATTGTGCCTTCCGCCCTGGTAACAAACCGGGCCGGGTCCTTCGAGTACGAAATCGTCAACTCGTAATTGCCCGACTGAAATGGCAACAGGTTATCTGTGGCGACGCGGACATAATATTCGGATTCGGAGCTGAACTGGCTGACTTGCACAACGATTTCCCCGCGTCCATTCACAACAATTTCAGCCGGAACGACTTGTTCATTGGAATCGAAAACCACGATGGCCGTGATTAAGCCTCCGGTTTTTACAGATCTCACACCAATGTTCAACAACGGCTGAGCGGTCCCCTCAAACCGGATGGTTTCCAGTTTGTAAAAATCGTGATCGCTACTGTCCGTCAAACTCCCCTTGTAGTGAAAAAACGACTGGCCCTCATATCCGTCTTCGGTTTCGAGTCGTGTGGCCGTATTGAATGTATCGTTCGAATGATTGTCTTCGGCAATCAGATACCCGTTTGGATTCGCAAAGTAGTTTGCCAGATCATCCGGCTCCAGTTGCGACAGCTCCTGAGTGCGTGCAGCTGTCATGATCGTTGCCGGTGGGACGGTATTAAGAAGAACGAGTTTGGTGATCAAAGAGTAGCTGCCAACACTTTGCCCATTTTGTCCGTCAACTTTCACGAAATACTTGCCTTCACTCCCGGATGAGTGAACGGAAAGTGAAAGAACATCCCCACGGGTTGAACTCGATTCAACACGCTGAATCAATCCGCCGTCCTTGTTGAACACGGAAAGGCCTGGAGCGAGCAGACTGATGCCATCGGAAACGACCGTGAACGTAATCAGTCCGTTGTATCCACTCGGGTTCTCGTATTTGAAAAAATCAACATCGCTGGCATTGTTTATGTCACCAAACAAAATGGATGGGTACGTTCCAGGCAAAACACTTCCGGAATCCAGGCTTATTTCGGTGGCCAGTGCCATTGTGTTGTTGTTGATGGACTCATCAACGTCATGCTGATCCAGTTTTCGCTGGCCGTAGATCGCCTGGAAATTCGCGATGTCCAGAGGAGCCAAATCGGTCCGGTTGGAAAATCTGTGCATCGCCGAATCAATCGCCAGCTCATGTTTCAAGCCAAGTGCATGGCCGACTTCATGAAGTGCCACAGAGAAAAATTGTGACAGACTTGTAAATTGCGCGTTGCTATTGAACAAAATGTCTCCAGCCCAGGTACCGGAAACGATTTCGGTCTGGCCCAGCGCGACTGCATAAACGTCCGATGCCATGGGAATCGCACCAATCCGAATGTCGCCAAAACGGGAATCGCCGATCATTTTTCCCGGAGTGCCGAACGGATCTCCAGAATCGGCGACAATCCCCACATCGAGGTTTCCGTTGGCCGCCCAAATTCCGAAACTGGAAATCAAGGTTTCTTCAATTTGGCCTGGACTCAGCAATCCTGAAAAGGCGGAAAACAGGTTGCTTGTCTGGTCAAACACACCCGTGCCGTCCGGAGCAAAACTGAGCGTCAGGCGGTTGGAGAGGATCCCCGGACGCAAGTAGACATCGTCGTTTTCCGAGTTGTCGTCTTCGCTGTCGTTGACAACAGCATCGCCTGAGTCCGCATAGAAATCATCATTTCCAGGACCGCCCACCAGATGGTCCGGATCAATTCCGCCGCTCAGGATATCTTTTCCGCTGTCGCCAAAGACTTTGTCCGTTCCCTGTTGTCCAAACAAACGGTCGTCGCCGGATCCGCCAACCAAAATGTCATTTCCGTCGGTGCCGTAAATCTCGTCGTTCCCATCATTGCCATAAATTGTGTCAGCATGCGAACCTCCGATGACCAGGTCGTTTCCGTCCTCTCCCAGAATCAAATCAACACCGGCCCCACCGTACAGTTCATCGTTTCCATTGCCACCGTAAAGCCTGTCTGCGGTATTGCCACCGTACATCCGGTCGCTGCCATCGTTACCGAAGAGCGTATCGAATCCGCAGTCGCCATAAATCAGATCATCGTTGTCCTGTCCGGCAATCAGATCGTCGCCCGGACCACCAAAGAGCTGGTCCTTTCCGTCCGAACCATATAGGGTGTCGTTTCCGTCTCCACCGTTTGCAAAGTCGTCCCCTTTTCCTGCAGCGATGAAGTCATTGCCGGCACCGCCAAACAAGCGATCTTTGCCGTCGAATCCAATTAGCCGGTCGTCTCCAGAACCGCCATCCACGTAGTCGTCGTGTTCGTCCCCATTCAGATAATCATCGTTGTCCCGGCCCACGATATAGTCGCCATCGGGACCACCGCGCAACCGGTCTTTGCCCGACCCGCCAATCAACCGGTCCTTGCCCGACTGGCCGTAGGCGGATGCATCAATGCTGGTATCGTTTCGAAACCAGTCGTCTCCGCCACGGGCCGTGAAAACGATGTTGGTTACCGACGCCTTGCTGAACAATTGCGAATCGACACCATAGAAAACAACTGAAATCTCGGGTGCCGAGCTATTCTGAACCCAAACCGAATCGTCGTTTTCGGAGCCGTCGATGGAAACAACTCCCGTTGTGCTGTCAAAGGAAATCCCGGCCAGCAACTTTCGCTCTTCCAGCGATTGGTAGTCGTGCAATTGCGATTTTTGTTTTCGTTGTGATCGTTTTTTCATGGCTGTTCTTCTATTGTTCGGGCAAGGTCTATTTCGACAATGACTTGAGCTGTTCAATCAGGCTTAAAAACTGT
>JAYVKA010000576.1:0-16550 GCA_043768885.1 Planctomycetota bacterium | reverse complement strand
CCGTCGTCGAATCGTATCCCGATCCAGCAAAAACATTCGTCCGACGAACGTCAAATACTCGGTCGCCGTCAGGTTTTCAAACAAGGCCAGGTTCTCGGGCACGACGCCGATTCGCCGCTTGATTTCGACCGATGATTTGCGGTCCCTCGGGTCCAGCCCCATGATCCGGATTTCGCCGTTGGAAGGAGCCAACAAACCCGTCAACATTTTGATCGTGGTAGATTTTCCGGCCCCGTTCGGCCCAAGAAAACCGTAAAACGTTCCGGCATCAACCTGAATGTTGACCTGGTTCACCGCACATTGTGTACCAAAGAACCGCGACAGCCCCTGCGTAACGATCGCCAGTTGTGTTTCAGCCAAAGCCTATACTCCAAATATGTTCCCGGAAATCCTTTAATTTGGTCAGGCCATTTCGGCCACCAGCCTTTTGCAAACTGCAATAGAACGCTAAAACCAGTCGATCCGTCCGGAGCACAAAAACTCCGACTCGAACAAATTCCTTTTTACACTTCTTTTGCGTGCAATGAACAGGTACACAGGCTTGCTTCGCGACACCTGGTGGTTCTGGATTCTGCTTTTCGTCGCCGGAATCTTCGCCGCGATCGCAGTAAGCCCGGTTTTCCTCTGCTCAATCCCGATCGGCATCTTCGCATTCGTTTATTTCGGATTGGTCCGCTACGACGAACACGGCAACCGCCGCGAAGGTCTGTAGATGCATGCAGAAGAGATTCACCAAACTAAACCTCGAAGGCGGGCATTCATTTCTTAAAAGTGTTTTTGCACCAGCTTCTTCATAAACGTTAGGGAATCGCGGGTTAGTTGTTCTTCGCTTTCGAACATGCGACGCCAGATTTTTGTGGCGGCGGCGATTTCTGGAAGAGCGAGGCCAAACGCTTCGACGACCAGCCAGCCGTCGTAACCGGCCTGGGCAAGTGCCGAGAATGTTTCGTCCCAGCGAATGCCGCCGGAACCTGGTGTGCTGCGATCGTTTTCCGAAATATGAACGTGGGCCAGAACATCTTTGCAAGCGTCGACCGCGGTGCCGATGTTTTTCTCTTCGATATTGGCGTGAAATGTGTCGTACATCACGCGGCAATGATCGTGACCGACTTCGCGGGCGAATCGGGCTGAGTCGCCGTGCGTATTGAGCAAATACGTCTCGAAGCGGTTCAGGCATTCGATCGCCAGAACTACCTTCTGCTTGCCAGCGTGTTCGGCGACTGCCCGCATGCTTTCGACACCCCATTTCCATTCGTCGGAAGTTGGCCCGGCACCGCTGAACAGCCCGAGCGCAGAATGAAACGGACCGACCATGTGCGTTGCACCCAGGGCAGCACAGCAATCGATAGCCCGCCGGTTTTGATCGATGCCGGCCTGGCGGATTTTCTTGTCGGGGCTGATCGGATTGTCGGCGTCAGTCCGAATCGTGACGGCAGTTCGTTGAAGTCCCAAACCATCCAGCCGTTTCCCCCACGCGGCATAGTCAAGGTCGTAATTAAAGACGGGGACTTCAACGCCGTCGTAACCCATCGCCTGGATCATCTCGACGGCTGGCATGACCCCTTCGCCAAGCTCACCACCCCACAACAACAAATTCATTCCGTACTTCATTGATTGCTCCAACTCTCAGGTTATTCGGTTCAACAGGACTAGATAGATTGGTGGAATCCAGGCTTTCGTCAACCGGCTTGCGAAAACACCGGGGGACTCAAGTTCCATGGCCGCGCGAATGGCACTATAATTCGGCACCAGTTGCAGTTTCATTTTTGCAGAACGGACGCACAGATTCCATGTATGACCTGGTTGCCGAAGGAGTATCTCCGGTTGATCGATGGAGAAGGCGATTGCCAGAGGGAATTGTTCTGACCTTGGGTCGGCAGTCGCCACCGTGGGAAGTCCCCTGGGATTCGCAAGTTTCCAGACGACACGCACAACTGCAGCTCGATAAAGACGAGTTGGTGGTGAAGCGTCTGGAATCAGCCACCAATCCGCTATTTTTTCAGGGGCAACCGCTCGATACTTTCACGGTAGGGCCCCATCAAAAATTTGTGATCGGGCGAACGACTTTTTTATTGCTCCCCAGCCAGGCGGTTGTCACCCAGAATGCGCCGGACCCAATTCATCAACGTTCGTTTACCGATGAGTTTTTGCGGAAAGTAAACTACCGCGATGTTCGGGGACGGCTGGAGATTTTGGGCGAATTGCCGAACCTGATTTCCGGGGCCGGCAGCCATGTTCAATTACACGACGCGCTGGCCAGACTGGTAATGCGGGGAGTCTTGCGGGCTCAAACTGTGGGAATCGTCTCCATTCACGACGACGAAGACGCCCCGTCCATCGAAATCATTCACTGGGACAGCCGACGGGAATTGCCCGACGGTTTTCAGCCCAGCGAAAAACTGATTCGTCAGGCGATCGAAGCGAAGGAAACCGTTCTGCATGTGTGGCGCGACACGGCGGTTGGAGAATCGCTGTACACGATGCAGCAGAATTCGGATTGGGCGTTCGTATTTCCATTGGAAGGATCAGCGACGAAACGCCAGGCGATTTACGTTTCCGGCCAGTCGGCTTCACCAGAAGATGTCGAGAACGACGACCAATTGCAGGACGACATGAAGTTTGTGCAAATCGCCGGCGCAACTTATTCGAGCCTGCTGGACCTGCGACAACTGGAACATCGCCAGTCGAGTCTGCGCAGTTTCTTTTCGCCAGTAGTTGTAGATGCTCTCTCAGGGCAAAACATCGAAGAGGTTCTTGAGCCGCGAGAATGCCGACTGTCGATCCTGTTTTGCGACCTGCGGGGATTCTCCGGTGCATCGGAGGAAATGAGCGGCAATTTGCTGAAACTGCTCGACCAGGTCAGCCGGGCCCTGGGCGTCATGACGCGAAACATATTGGATCATCGTGGCGTGATCGGTGATTTTCACGGTGACGCCGTGATGGGGTTCTGGGGTTGGCCGATGGAGCAACAAGACGCTTCGATCCGGGCCTGTCAGGCGGCACTTGCAATCGCCGAACAGTTTCATAGCCCTGAAATGTCCGACCCGTCATCGAGTACCGGCGAACTAACGATGGGCCTTGGAATCGCAACCGGAATCGCAGTTGCCGGCAAGATCGGTTCGGCTGACCAGGTCAAGGTCACGGCCTTTGGACCGGTCGTAAACCTGGCGGCGAGACTGGAAGGGATGACCCGATTGTTTCGCGTCCCCATTTTGTGCGACGCGGCAACAGCAATGGACCTGAAAAACTTTTCGGCCAGCGGCATGCGGGTTCGGAAACTGGCGAAGGTTCGGCCAGCCGGTTTTGTCAAGGCTGTTGACCTGTGGCAAATCATGCCCAATGCATTGCCGTTTCGTTCGCTGTCAGACGCGAACCTGAAAAAATGGGAAGATGCCATGAGTCTGCTGGTCGAGGGCAAGTGGCCCCAGGCCTGGGTAGAACTGGAACAGGTTCCCATCGCCGACAAACCGCGGGAGTTCATGATGGATTTCATCCGTTCTCACAATTTCCAGCCCCCTCACGACTGGAATGGCACGATTCCGATGCGAAGCAAGTAGTTTCTCCTCCCGAAGAATTCCTGATTGCCAATTTGCTGTGGCTCGGTGTTTTCCCGGCCTCAAATCGTTAAAATCAATATTCGTTTTCAACATGTCTTTCCTGATCCTCCAGTCCAGCCAGCATGTCCATTTCAGTAACCAAATTGGCAGAGAGAAAGCCTCCCATTTCGCAGAAGTCCGCCAGCGATTTCAGTTTCAAGACGAAGCTGAACAAGCCGATGGCCGAACTGTCAATTTTGCGCCGATGCCTGGCTTGTGCCGAATCATCGATGATTTCGTACCTGACACCGGAAGAATGCAACAAGGCGGCCAGCAGACTTGGATTTGTCGGGGGCAAATATTTCAGCGCGGGAGGGGCCCAAGCCTATTGGTTCTGGAGCAAACACGACAGCATCGTTGTTTTTCGCGGCACCGAGCCGAACGAATGGAACGACATCCAGGCGGATGCGAATGCGATTACGGCTTTGGCGGAAACTGTCGGGCGGGTCCATCGCGGATTTAAAACCGAGACCGATGAACTTTGGCCGTTGATCGAGAAGGAGCTGGAAGCCAACAAACTGCCCCTTTATTTCACCGGTCACTCGCTGGGCGGCGCGATGGCTACGATTTGCGCCGGTCGATGCCTGTTGTCCTACATTCACAGCGAACCGATCGAGTTACATACGTTTGGAAGTCCGCGGGTTGGCTGCAAGCGATACATCAATCACGCACCGATCAAGCATTACCGATGGGTAAACAACAACGACATCGTCACGCGTGTTCCGCCGCCGTGGTTGGGGTATCGACACGGTGGTCGGGAGATTTACCTCAACTATCTGGGGCAAATTCGCGAAATCCACGGATGGAAACGGGTAGCCGATCGGCTGAAAGGGTTTTTTGGCGGGCTTCGTCGATTCCGGATTGACCAGCTTTCGGATCATTCAACGCTGGATTACATCGAACATATTTTTGAGGCAGTTCGACTGGAAGAATCAGGGCAAACAAGCGGGCTGTCGGCGGAACCGGTCACTCCCAAAAATTAGTTCCTGAATCACCTGTCATAAAATCCCCTTGGCTTGATGACGACAACCCTCCCCACCCTCTCTGAAATCCTGCTGCTGGTTCCAACGGACCGGGAGTTGCAAGTGATTCTTCGTCACCCGGAAGTGAGCAGCCTTGTTGAGTCGGGCCTGGGGACCGGGCTGTGCGGCTTCGGATTGATTGCGTCAGGCATTGTTACAGCAAGAAAACTTGACGCACGAAATCCCAAAGCGGTAATTCTGGCGGGAATTGCCGGCGCGTTGTCCGCCGAAACTGAAATTGGTCAGACGGTCGAGTTTTCATCGGTTATCTCGCATGGAATCGGCGTAGGTTTCGGAGTGGAACATCAATCGGCAAGACTTATGGGATGGGAGCCCTTTCCGGATTCGGTTCTGCCGGTTGGTGAGGCCATCAGACTCGGTTGGCCCAACTCCACGCTGGTTGCCGACCAGCAACTGGTCTCGGTTTGTAGCGCGTCCGCTTCTGACCAGGAACGATTAACGATTCTCAGCCGGTTTCCAGGTTCTGTTGCCGAAGACATGGAAGGATACGCAGTCGCGGCGGCCTGCCATTTGGCGGCGATACCGATACGCATCGTTCGGGGAATTTCCAACCTGGCGGGTGACCGAAACCATTCTCGCTGGAAAACCGGTGAGGCCCTGTCTTCGGCAGCCGAACAAGTGGCGTCCATCATTCGTCGATCTGCCAGCCCGTAACCAACGCAAACGATGGCCACACTTCCAGTCAAAATCGGCATCTCAACTTGCCCCAACGACACGTTTGCCTTCGCGCCGTTGTTGACTGGCCGGGTCTCGGCACCGGAACCGGGATTCGAATTCGTGCTAATGGATATCGAAGAGTTGAACCGGGCGTTGTTCGCCGGGGAGTTGGATGTCGGCAAAGCCAGTTTTCACGCTGCACTACTGCTTGCAGAAACAATGCTCGTCTTGCCGAGCGGTTCTGCCCTCGGATTCGGTGTCGGTCCGTTGCTGCTGGCAAGCCAGGCCAATTCCAATCCAGCATCTTTCACGAATTCCAAGCCGGCGATTCTGCTTTGCCCCGGCGAGCACACAACCGCGACGTTGATGGCAAAAATATTTCTGGGCGACCTGATTCAGGCGGGAATCGTTCGAATCGAACAATGCCTGTTTTCCCGGATCATGCCCGGGCTGGTCGCTGGCAAAGCCGACTTTGGCGTTTGTATTCATGAAGGGCGTTTTACCTGGCAAGACCAGGGGCTGCATCTTGTCGAGGACTTTGGCAGGCGCTGGGAAACAGAAACCGGATTGCCATTGCCATTGGGCGGAATTCTTGCCAACAAAAAACTCTCTCCGGCATTACTGCAATCGATCCAAACTGCAATCCACGATTCCATTGTCTGGTCGCTGGCTCATCCTGCCGAAGCGTTACCCGTCATGCGACAACACGCCCAGGAATTTGACGACGACGTCCTGATGAAACACGTCGAACTCTACGTCAACGACTGGACGGTCAACCTTGGTGAAACCGGGCAGAAGGCATTGGCCAGACTGTGCTCTCGCAGCCGCCAGACCGGAATTGCAATTTCTGGTGTTCCCGCACTGGACGTCCTCGATTAAAATTTAAAATGCCATTTGGGTCAGGTGGTAACCGCGACCTACTGTACGGACCGGGCCAGTGTGATTGGCCTGAAGTTTGCGGCGGTCGAGTCAGAATCGAAAACAACGGGTGAGAGTCTTTCGATCGGCACGACGCCTGACCATCCGTTCTGGAGCGTGTCACGCCAGGAGTTTGTTCCGGCGGGCAAGTTGGAATTGGGTGAGCAGGTGGTAACCCTTTCGGGGAAAGTCACCCGTCTGTCCGACATTACTCCCAGGGCCGGACCGGAAACGGTCTACAACCTGGAAGTCGAGGGCCAGCATACCTACTTCGTCTCTTCGGACGGGGTGTTGGTGCACAATGCGAAGTACCTCAGGGGAAAATCAAAATCTGCTTCGACTGCTGGCGTTTCAAAATCAAAAGGCAGAAAAAATGGCGCAGCAAAGGATAAAAGGAAAAATGTCAAGCATGGTGGTTCTCATTCAGAAGCTCGAAGATCAAGATCTGGTGGCGAGGTACACCACACTCCTGCAGCATCAGTCAGTCCTTATACACGCGGTTCATCTCCCGCACTTTGGATGGAAACAGCCGATCATCGATTGACGGAAAGTTGGGGCAGATCGCAAGATGCAATTGATTACCGCGCATCACAAGCTGAACTGATCAAGGCTGGGAAGTTGCGACAAGCGGTCAATAAGGACGTTAGAAATATTCGCGAACTATTTGGCAACAAATACGACGAGGGAATACGACAAATGCGTCAATATCTTACAGACATCGGGCATTAGCATGGGAAAATATCAGGTTAATCTGAATTCAATTCAAAAAAAGCTTCCGACGGGTTTCTCGCTTCCAAATGATTTTGAGGAGTTTGTGGATGTTTTTCGACTCGCAACACGAGGCGACTTCGGATATTTCAACATCAAATATGTAAGCCCAAAGGGCATGACTTCAATTGCGCCAAAACAGCTAGTGCCGTTTTTGCATTTGCCAAGTGGTGACTTGATTTGTTTTTGGCTGTCGCCCGAAAGCCCCGAATGCCCCATCGTTCATATTTCAAGTGAAGGTGAAGGTTCAGTTGTTGCTCGGAATTGGAACGATTTCTTGCAAAGGTTCATTGGAAAAAAAACTGGCGTATTCGACTTGGATGATTGGGAATCGATGGAGCAATTTCCAATTCGACGCACAGGGCGAATTCAGCCAATTCCGGAATCGACCAAGAAGGAGTTTGAGATTTTGCATTGTGCCCGCGATTCGAATTCGAAAAAAACAAAGGGCAGTGATGACTTGAAGGAGAAGTTCTATAAGTTTGCGCGATCCAAGCGATTTTTTGCAAGGGACGACATGAAGTCCCTATACGTGACGGAAAACGGCAAGAAAATCATTCTTGAAACGATGAAGATGGGGCAGTATGTGCAGATCGAGTGTAGTCAGGAACTGGAGAACGCCCTGTTAAGCTGGCAAAAAGCCAACAGTATCAAAAAACTAAAACGGTCTAAATTCACGGTTTGGTCAAATGGCATAGTGAGGTTTGAAAAAGAAGATTTTTAGGAATATTGTTTTGCTCCGGACGGACCGAAAAAGACGCTTGCGGATCAGGATTTGCAATCGACAAGAGAATTATTCCGTCTCAAATTCCGGAAATACGAACTCAATCGCGTTGATTGCGGGGAAACTGTTGCTGACGTTAACTCTCAGGGCTGAAATCGGGCGATCGAATGAGTTTTTTTCAAGGCGGATCAAGGTCGATTTGCTGACCAGTTTGGACTCTTGTGCTGTGTTCGGAAGGATACTGCCATCGGCATGAAGTTCGCCGTATTCAAGCTGAATGGCAAGTTTTTGTCTGAAGCGAATGCCGGTCACGACTTGCCCTTCACCTGCCAGGAGCCTGGTCCAGGTTGCCGTCGAATCACCGAGCGCGCTGCCGTGTTCGTAGACGTCTCCGACCTGATAGATCGGGATCAGCCCAACAATGGAACCGCCGGCCTGGGCCGTTCCAATTTCCATTCCAACCAGCAAACCGCCTTCCGGCGCAAAGTCCTCGAACCATGTGGTCGTTCGGGTTGCGAATGTTCGCCAATCAGGCCCTGCACCAGATCCCGATGGAAGCGCGACAAACTCCCGGTTGGATGAATCGTACGTAATCAACGGCAGCGCTTTGGACGGCCGGGGAAGTTCCGACAGGTCCAGATCGACTTTGGATTCCTCTGCAGTGGATTTTGAATTTATGGAAAATGGATCGCGGGAAATGGATTCATTTTCCCCATCATGTATGACAGTACTTTCCGGATTGGCCTGTGCATGCCGATCACGAAACTGTCGATCGAACTCCCGGTTCTCGACTTCCGGTTCACCAAAGGCGTCCGGCATGGAACGAAGAGTTGGAGCAGGTGAGGGTGAATTGTCTTTGAAGTCATCCCGGGCTTCTGCTATCGGTTTGACTTGTGCATTGCGTTCGCTGAGGCGCCGTTTAAAATCCCGGATCATTACCAGTGTGTAAACATGCCACACCAAAAAAATTACAGCCAACCCGAAAATGAAGTAGCTGCCCGTCACATACCATTGGCCAATCTTGACAGCCTGTTTACCCCTGTACTCAGGCTTCCATCCAAACAATTCCAGTTGAAACTGAAGCATTGGATTGTAGGCATAAGTCCAAAAACGAAAATGTCGTTTTTTGATGATGTACTTGCCGTAGAGTAGCGAACAAACGCCAACCAGCGCGACAAAGACAAACATTGGAACAAAAGAACTTGCAGGGTTCTTCCCGACGAAGTTTTTGTCAAGTTTCGACACAAAATTAGCGGCGCAAAAAATGGCTACCGGAAACCCGCCGGCCTCGATGACCGTCCCGGCATTTGCCGTCACCACCGTATCAAACTACACCGGGGGAAAAGCAAATCAAGCAGGAGTAGGAAGGATTCTTGCATCGGCAGCTTTTTCTTCTGTTTCCCGAAATTACAAGCCATGCTTCGCGGCAAGATTGGGAAGTCGAGATTCGCAAATTTCCGGACGCAGTCGGATCTTTGGCAAGTGCCAATGCCTCCAACGCCGCTTTCCAATCACCGCGGGATCATGCGCAAAAAAGACGGGCCGCCTTTTGGAAGCGGCCCGTCTGTGTTTCAGTTCTTTCGACGGATTCTAGGTTGGGAAACCCGACAAAGCTGTGAAGACATGTTCAACGATTGTCAATTTCTCGTTGAACACCAGTCGCTTGTCGGCGAGTGATTCATCCAGGGCAACTTCCCAGATCGTGCCCCAGTCTTCCTGTGGATTGAACTTGCCGTATTCACGGGCAAAGATCGAATCGCTGCGGAACCACCACTGGGTATCACCGGAGCGAGTGAACAATTGGGGATTTACCGGAGTTTCTGTTTGCCATCGGCTGGCGAACAGGAACTGGGTCCAGCGTGATTGTGCACTCGGTACGCGATTGGCGATCTCCTCGATCGAATCCCAGTTGTGCGAGAACTCGTTATAGGTCCAGGTCTCGCGGGTCTTGTTGTCCACAGAACTGGATTCATCCCACTCCGAATACTCGATTCGTCGTTCGTAATTGATGATCTCTCCAAAACTGTTGTAGAGAGGTTTGATCCGGTTGTTGGAGACTTCGCCTCCGGACAATGTGAACACTTTGGTAATCAGAATCGGATCGCTCGACAACGAATCTTTCAGCAGCCGCGTGTTGCCGATTCGAAGGTGCAGACCGAGGAACCCGCGATCAACCACTTCCATCTCGCGGCTGGTCCAGGCACTTGTGCCATTTTGGAATCTCAGCACTACGTCCTTCGGCTCCAGTCCAACGACTGTGTCGAATGAGAATGCCAGGTACCGGTCGTCGCCGATGCCACCGTACATTTCATCGACAGCACTCACACCACCGACCAAACCATCCCGGCCGGCCTGCCCATACAATTTGTCAGCCTGGTCGCCACCGTAGATGTTGTCGTTGCCATCACCACCGTAGATCGAGTCGGCGCCTTCGTTGCCATACAACTCGTCATCGCCGCCGAAACCGAGAATCAGGTCGTTGCCCAATCCGCCGATCACGGAGTCGATTCCGGCTCCGCCAAAGACTTTGTCGTCCCCGGCACCGGCATCAACGGTATTTTTTCCATCGCCGGTCCGAATGGTATCGTTTCCGTCGTCACCAAACAGGTTGTCGTTGTCCTCGTCCCCATAGATGCTGTCATCGCCCGCTCCGCCACGAATCTCGTCGTCGCCGTAGCCGCCGAAAAGTGCATCCATTCCGTCGTCGCCGGAGATAAAGTCATTGCCGAACGAGCCGGCAATAATATCATTCCCGGCTCCACCGATCATGATGTCGTCGCCATTGCCGCCGTAGATACGGTCGTTGCCGTTCCCGCCGTTCAGCGTGTCATTGTTGCCAGCCCCGGCAATCAAGTCATTGCCGTCTTCGCCGTTGATCACGTCGTTGGCATCGCCGCCGAACATCGTGTCATCGCCTGTACCGCCGTGCATGATGTTCAGGCCATTGCCGCCGACCATGAAGTCATTTCCATTGCCGCCGCGCATCAGGTCTCCGCCATCCTGACCGTACAGCGTGTCGTTGCCGTCTCCGCCGTCGATGTCATCCGCACCGGCATCGCCGTAGACGGTATCGTTACCTGCACCGGCATCGACGATATCATCGCCAGTGCCTGCAAAAATGATATCTACACCGACTTCGCCAAAAATTGTGTCGTTATCTTCCTGGCCATGCAGGATGTCATCGCCTGCTCCACCCAGAATTCGGTCGTCGCCGAACTCACCATTGATGAAATCGTCGCCTTCTTCGCCGTTCAGCGTATCGTCTTCGGTACCGCCAATGATAATGTCATTGCCCAGGCCGCCATTGACAACATCGTTGCCACCCTGACCATAAAGTTTGTCGATTCCAGCTCCACCCAGAATCGCATCGCTGTCGTTGCCACCAAAGACCGTATCGTCACCGTCTTCGGCATTGATGTTGTCGATGCCGTCTCCACCAATGATCGTGTCGTCACCGGTACCGCCGAGGATCACGTCATCCCCTTCATCACCGGTCAGGAAATCGGCACCACCCATTCCCAGAATGGTATCATCAGCAGTACCGCCATACAGAAAATCATCAAGCTCCGCGCCACGGATGTAATCGTTGCCGCCCTGGCCATAGATGACGTTGACACCCGTTCCACCGAGAATCGTATCGTTGCCTTCACCGCCAGCAGCGGTAATGCGGATATCAATATCGCTGCGGAAGTAATCGTTCCCATCCGCTCCGAAGAAACGAATTTCGCCAACCGATGCTTTGAAAAATTCTTCGGTCTGGATACCAATCAGGCTGACCCGAAATTTGGTAGCGCTAACATCCTGTACCAATGCCGAGTCGTCACCGTTACTGCCAAAGATGGTGACAACACCACCTGCCAGCTCGATGCCTGCCAGCAGCTTGCGGTCCTCAAGAGACTGGTATGCAGAATCAATTGATTGCCGAACGCTCAGGGGGCGAGCTGTTAGTCCGGAATGGCCGCCAAAAAATGGACGACACCAGCGATAAATCACGTTTTTCATGAACAGAAGTCCTCTACAAAACGGCAAGACAGGAGGAGCCGGAAAAATAAAACGAAGGGGTTGTCCAGGAAATACTTGTTCCTTCCCCCAACCGCCATGATTTTGCACGGTTGCCCCAGGCGAGGATCGAATTCCAAAAAAACCCCACAGTCCCGATTCTACTCAGAAACTCCCAAATGCGAAAACGGAAACTGGGAGAATTACATCGGGTAGCCAAAAGAAAACCGCCTGTTTTCGTGCTGATGAAGTCCCCGCCGTCCAAACATCTGATCGGCCCGCGACCATGCGAACTCCGGAAAATCCGGAAAAATCGGAATTGTTCACCAAATCTCCCCAATTGGAATTGCCGATAGAGAACGGTGAAGCCACATCGTTCGCGCGATCGTGAGCTTGGAGGTGCGTAGCGAAACGCCCACCGAAAATCGACCAATCTTCCGACCAGACACCCGGTTATTGTTCGATATTGAACGTTTTTGGAAGGGCGGGCAAACCGTCCAGTTCCTCAAGTCCGCAAGCCTTTTCCTCAAAGCCCCGACAGTTCCAAACCATGCGTACCGAGAAAATGGCCTTTCGTGTGGCCGCTGATACCCGGCGATCCCTGTTGATTTTGGCAGTATTTGCATTGCTGGGGGCTATTGCCAGCGGTGTCTGCTTCGGCCAGCGAACGGGCGAACCGATTTGGAGCCCGCTTTCGGGAACCGCCGAAGGCTCCAATGGAACGGTCTATTTCCGCAAGGCCTTTACCCTTGTCGATCCGGCCGAGGGTGAACTTCGAGTCGAGACAGCTGGCGATTTTGAGTTGTTTGTAAACAGCAAAAGCATCCACAAGGGGCGAGGCGGCGAGGCGTTCACGTCCACCACGATGACCCAATACCTTCAGCCCGGACTGAACCTGATTGCGATCAGCGTTGCACCATCCTCCCTGCAAAACAGCCTGGCGTGTTATTTTCGAGTCCGGGAGAAAGCCGAATCGCGTTGGCGAAGTGTTCCGACGGACGAAACGTGGTTGACCTCCGAGACTTCGCACCCGATGTGGCAGTCGGCTTCTTTTCCCGATCGAAGCTGGATCGCAGCGAAACAAAGCAGAACCCCGGCAGGAATATCGACTGCAAAAAAACCGGCCATCGCAACTGCAAATTCCCAGGATTCTCCATTGGCCCCGGCCAAAGATTCGCCTCCGGCCCATCAGGCGTCGAGCGAAAAACAGTTGCGACCACTGACTCCACTTTCAAAGGATGTGACGGAAAAGAACAGTCGGTTCGGCTCCGACAAACTGGTGCCGCTGCCATCATCGATAGGCAAATCCCAAACGCTGCCGGGACCCGACGGCGATTCTGACCCTCTCAAGCCGAAGTTCACCGCCCCGAGCGGATTTGAAGTTCAGGGCATGGTCTCGAACGAAGAATGCGGTTCGGTAATCGCAATGGCATTCGACGAAATTGGACAACTCCTCCTGTCGCGAGAGACTGGTGGTTTGATCCGGATCGACATGACTCTTCCGCCGACCGAAAAACGAACCATCGAGATTTGCAATGACGTTACCGGATGCCAGGGAATTTTACCGCTGAACGGTGACATCTACGTGACCGGGAAAGGCCCGCAGGGACTTGGCCTTTACGAATTAAAGCGAAGTACATTGAACGGGGACAAATTCAAAATCAGCCGCGCGCTCATGCGCTTCACTGGCGAACCAGGCGAGCATGGTCCGCACGGTTGCTCGCTCGGTCCCGATGGCAAAATTTATGTGATTGTCGGAAACGGAAGCCAGCTGGTTGGCCCGGCCGGAAACAACAGCCCGTTTCGACACCCAATCGACTTTGACCTTGTCCCACGTGTCAACGATCCAGGTGGTCACGCCACAGGAGTCGCTGCGCCGGGCGGAACCGTCGTCCGAATCGGACTGGACGGAAAGAATCCTGAAATCGTCGCGGGCGGTATTCGCAATGCATACGACCTGGCTTTCAATGCCAACGGCGACATGTTCGTACACGATAGCGACATGGAATCAGATCTGGGTATGGCCTGGCACCGATCGACACAACTTTTCCATGTGCCGATGGGCGGCGATTTGGGATGGCGAAGCGGCTGGGCCAATTGCCCGTCGTATTGCTTCGATACAAACCCTTCACTGGTGGATACCGGTCGCGGTTCACCAACCGGTGCCGCCTGTTACCGACACTTTTTGTATCCGGCCCGATACCATGACGCATTGTTCCTGGCTGACTGGTCGGAAGGCCGAATTCTGGTCGCGCGAATCAATCCGCAAGGAAACAGCTACTCGGTCGAGACCGAAGAATTCCTGACCGGTCGCCCGATGAATGTTACCGACCTGGCCATCGGCGAAGACGGCACCGTTTATTTCTGCACCGGTGGCCGTGGAACCTGGGGCGGCGTTTTCCGCGTGCAATACACCGGTTCCATTCCCGACGAATTGCTCGATTTTGAGTCTGACCTTGCTCGCGTATTGCGGATGCCTCAACCAGATGCCGCGTGGGCCCGTCAAAACGTTGCGCTACTGGGCCAATCGATGGGCGCGAATTGGGCAGTCAGCCTGACAGGTGCCGCACTGGAAACAAGAAACTCGCTGGCCATTCGACTACGGGCACTCGACACCATCGTGCTTTATGGCGGCACGTTGTCTGTCGCGGAATGTCAACAGTTATTGAACGACGCCGACCCGACAATGCGGGCTCGCATCTGCCGAATCTGTTCCAGCCTCGGACACGGCAAGCCGTTGTTGGCGACCATGCTCCAGGACGAAAGTCCAATGGTTAGGCTGTCAGCCTGCGAAGCGATTTTGTCGAGCGACATGATCATTGAGCCAGCCGCACTGGCTCCATTGTTGGGGGACGAAGACCGCAACGTCTCATTGGCCGCGATGCGATTGCTGCAACGCAGCCCGGTTGAATCCTGGTTCGAGTTGCTGGTCAAGGCAAACGACACTCGCATCTCCCTGGTCAGTTCGATGGCCGCGCTTTCAGCCAAGCCCAATCTCGCCCAATGTTACGAGATTCTGGCCCAGTGTAGCGTCCGGATGAAAGAGCACATGAGTGATCGGAATTTCACGGACATGCTACGTGTAATTCAGGTCGCGCTGGCCAAAGGCCAGATTGACCCGGCAAAGATTCCCGCATTTGTCGAGCAGATCAAAAGCGAGTTCCCATCGGTACACCCTGTGCTGAATGCGGAACTTGCAAAAATCCTGGTTAGCCTGAAAGCGGGAAATCTGGACGATCGCTGGTCGAATTACCTGGCAACGTCCACTGACCCCGAACCGATTCGGGTTCAAACTGCACTCTACTTGTCCGCGATTGCGAATCAGTTGAGTGACCAGGAACGGATTGCCGCGATTTCACTGTTGCACAAGTCTTTGAAAGAACAAGTTCCTGGCAACCGGCATTTGTATCTGGCACAGGGAATCCAAAAGATGGCCAACGAGCTGTCGCCCGAGGGCTCGAAGCAGGTTTTGGATCATGCCGCCGAATGGCCACTGGCCCTGGTTCCGGTCCTTTACAAACTCGAAGGCAAACTTGACCTGACCACAGCAGAAAAGCTGATCAGTGCGGACAAGGCTATCCGGACGCTGGACGCAAAAACAGTCGGCCAGGCCCGCATGGGAATTGTCGCGCTGCTGGCTGAGTCCGGACATGAACCGGCCATGGACTATTTGCGACAGCTTTGGAAAGAGGAAGAATCACGCCGAATGGATCTGACAATCGGTCTTGCCCAACATCCAGATGGGAAGAACTGGTCCTATCTCGTCGCAAGCCTGCCGCTACTGGGCAATGATGATGCCGCGGAAATTTTGTCGGCTTTGTTAAAAGTTCAACAGAAACCAGTCGATGCACGACACTATCGCGACTTGATCGAATTGGGATATCGCCTGAATGCGAAAAACGGTTTGTTGGCCGCGAAACTAGTGGACTATTGGGCCGAACAACCCGTCGCCGGAACCAGCAACAACGCGACCGATTGCCTGGGGCGTTGCACTGAATGGTTCGGTACGAAGTGGCCCGACGTCGAGCCAGTCACTGCCAGAGCCGCCCCGGTTTCGAAACCGGCAAAAGACCAAACCAAAGACGTTTCCATGGACAGTGTGATCAAACATCTGGAAACGGCGGGAGCGTCCGGCAACCCGGAACTCGGCATGCACCTGTTCGTTTCGGCCCGATGTGCTGACTGCCACCGTTTCGGAACAATCGGAAATTCGAACGGGCCTGATTTGACAAGCCTGGCCAGCCGCTTTTCCAAACGGGAGACTCTGGAGGCAATTATGCAGCCACACAAAGTCGTCCCCAGCCATTACAGGGCAACGCTTGTGACACTGGTCGATGGCACGAGCCTTACAGGACTGTTAACTGATAACGGTGACGATTCGTTTACCATGGTTGCAGTCGATGGGACTTCGCGAAGCCTGGCCAAGGCGGAGATTGACCAGAAAAAGCTGACCGATCAAAGTGCAATGCCCGAGGGCTCGCTGTCCGGCCTCTCGAATCAGCAGATATCCGACCTGTTTGCATATATGTACGGAGCAACCTCGTCCGGCATCGAAGCATCTACATCCAGCAAATCGACACAACCCGTTTCAGAAAACCGGTAATCGCGGGCCGGCTCGAAGCCAATCGTTTTTCTGAAACTCTCCGCCGATGAACGACAACGAAACGACCCTATCGGCATTGCGCAAGGCCATTTCGGAATTCGTCGAGGAGCGCGATTGGTCACAATTCCACGCTCCCAAGAATCTTGCGATGTCTCTGGCGATCGAAGCCGCCGAGTTGATGGAACACTTTCAGTGGATCGACTCTCCCCAGTCCCGAGTTTCCAATTTGAAACCAGAACAGC
>JAYVKA010000575.1:0-2631 GCA_043768885.1 Planctomycetota bacterium | reverse complement strand
GATTCGACAAAAGTCCCGGTGCGGAATTCCAGGCCCTGTTTCTGGAAAATCCGAATGGCAATTTTGGCGATCTCACCATCCAACCCACCCAAAACTTGAGGCATCGCTTCCAGAATCGTGACCTTGGACCCCAAACGGGCCCAAACCGATCCGAGTTCCAGCCCGATGTAGCCGCCACCGATAATCACGAGCGTTTTGGGAACGGCTTCGTATTCGAGCGCAGACGTGCTGTCCCCAACAAACTTGCCGTCGAACTCAATTCCCGGCAGCATCATCGGGATGCTACCGGTTGCGATCAGGATTTTTTTGGCCTGAACAGTGGGGGGATTGTCGCCAGCCAATTTGATCGAGCCAGCCGATTGCAACGTTCCCCGTGCGTTGAAGGTTGTGACTTTGGCCCGCTTCAGAAGCATGCCGATCCCGCCGGTCAGGTCTCCGACGATTTTCGTCTTGCGTTTCATCATCGCGGAGATGTCGAGCTTGATTTCCCCGCTAATCGAGATGCCGTGTGGGCCAAGGTGATTGCAGGCTTCTTCGTAAAGATGGCTCGACTCCAGCAAGGCCTTGCTCGGAATACAGCCGACGCGCAAACAGGTTCCGCCGAAAACCGGATGCTCATCGACAACGGCAACTTTCATTCCGAGTTGCGAAGCCCGAATGGTGGCGACGTATCCGCCAGGTCCGCCGCCAAGTACGGCAAGGTCAAAAGTCTGTTCGGTCATCAATTCAAAATCCAGAAACAGTTTCAAAAAAAACGTACGATGGACGTCCTCGTCCGTCGATCCAGGCTACTTCGACGGACGAAGAAGTCCATCGTACTTTCATACCCTAGACTTCCAGGAACAAGCGGGCTGGTTCTTCGAGGACTTCCTTGATCGTCTTCAGGAATCCTACTGCTTCGCGACCGTCAACAATTCGGTGGTCGTAGGTTACGGCGATGTACATCATCGGGCGAATGACAACCTGACCGTCGCGGGCGACCGGCCGATCCTGAATGGCGTGCAGGCCGAGGATGCCACTTTGCGGTGGATTCACAATCGGTGTCGAAAGGAGCGAGCCGTAGACCCCGCCGTTGCTAATTGTAAACGTGCCACCTTCCAGTTCCGACGGTTTGATCGCGTTCTTGCTGGCCAGTTCGGCAAACACGCCGATCGTCCGCTCGATCTCGGCGAAGCTCATTCGCTCGACGTTTCGCATCACAGGCACAACCAGTCCCTTGCCGCCGCCGATTGCGACTCCGATGTCGTGATACTTGCGGTAGACCACATCGTTGCCACGAATTTCGGCGTTGATTGCCGGGTAACGCTTGAGGGCTTCGACCGATGCTTTGGCAAAGAACGACATGAAGCCAAGTTTGACTCCGTGTTTGCTTTGAAACGGTTCCTTGTAGCGGGAACGCAATTCCATGACGGGCATCATGTCGATTTCGTTGAATGTGGTGAGCAGCGCGGCGGAGTGTTGAGCCTCGACCAGTCGCGCTGCGATCGTGCGGCGCATCATGCTCATCGGCTTGATTTCTTCTTCGCGCAACCCGGACGGAATTGCCGGAACGGGAATGGATGGAAGAATCTCGGGGATTGGTTTCGCTTCCGGAAGCGCCGGAACCGCTGTACGAGTGGGAAGGGCTGGGACCGGGGTTGTTGAAGGAAGCGGTTTGCGTCCGGTTTTTTCGATATGCTTCAGGACGTCTTCTTTCAGCAATCGCCCACCGGGGCCAGTGCCGACGATATGGGTGGCGGGAATTCCGTATTCTTTAAGCAATCGTTCCGCTGCCGGCATGACCGGGCCTGCATCGGCTCCGCTGGATTCCGCTGCCGGTTTTGCGGCAGCCGAATCCGCGGTCGCTGCTCGGTTCGAAGGAGCCGCAGCGGGTTCGAACTCGGCCAGCAAATCTCCGACTTTGGCAAACCCGCCAGCCTTGACCGTAATCTTCATGAGGAAACCGGCTTCGGGGGATGGTAACGCTTGCGTCGCCTTTTCGGACTCCAATTCCACGATGTCCTGGTCCACATCGACCCAGTCACCTTCCTTGATCAACCACGACGCGACTTGAACTTCCTGAATCGATTCACCCAGACTCGGGACCTTGATTTCAATCATTCCGGACACCAAACCTCAATTTGACTGGACGTGTGCAAATGCCGACCGGGCGGAAGTGGATGGGTCGGCCAAAACAGTTTTCGTGGAGCAGGCAGGCTCGCTGAACCACATTCTATCGGACGAATCAACGGCTGAAACCACCAGTTCCGCCAAACCCGCACAGTCCCCACACCGCGAAAAGGCACTTTGGATCGGATCGCCCGTGGCCTATACTCGGCATTTGTTTGTTCCGACCGCATGCCATGAATTTGTTCGCGTCGGGGCGACGATTTGATCGATTTCGTTTATCAAGGCCGAACCAATCACAGGAATCTTCGGATGAGCAGCACGACGAGGCTAAATCTGCATGACTATATTCGCAACATTCCCGATTTCCCCAAGCCGGGCATTCAGTTCAAGGATATCACCCCGCTACTGGCCAACTATGAGGCCTTTCGATTGGCAATTTCGAGGCTGGCGGAGCACTACCGCAACGAACAGATCGACGTGATCACAGCGGCCGAAGCTCGCGGGTTTTTGGTCGCGGCACCG
>JAYVKA010000574.1:0-5132 GCA_043768885.1 Planctomycetota bacterium | reverse complement strand
CTGGATCAGGTTGGTGCCACCGGTTTTGGATTGGCTGTTTCGGCCGAGGTTGCCCAGCACTTTTCCGGAATCGAGCTAAAGGGTGCTCGGGTCAGCATTCAGGGATTCGGTAATGTCGGCCAACATGCGGCCCGCTATCTGACCGATCCCAAACGCGGAGCCGTTATTGTTTCTGCAACGGATTTGGCCGGTACCGTTTATCAGCCAGACGGACTGGACATTGAAAAACTTGTGATGCTAATGCGTGCCGGCCGGCCGATTACCGATTACGACGATCCAGGCAGTCAAATCATGGGCCGCAATGATTTTTTCGACCTCGACGTTGATATCTTTGTTCCGGCGGCCCAGCCGGACGTAGTCGATGCCAACAATGCCCGGCGACTGCAGTGCAAGCTGATTCTTCAGGGCGCCAATATTCCCTGCACCGACGAAGCGGAAGAGATTCTGCATGATCGCGGGATTATCAACGTTCCCGACTTTGTCGCAAATGCTGGCGGCGTCATTTGTGGGTCGGTCGAATATCATGGCGGAACGAAGTCGGCGGCATTTCAGGAAATTGAAGAGAAGATGAAAGAGAACACCGCAGCCGTTCTCACCATGGCCAGGGAACAGGGGATCAAACCCAGGGATGCAGCTCTGTCGCTGGCCAAAGACCGCGTTCGCGAAGCGATGAGTTACCGTCGGGCCAATTGAGGCTCGGAACCGGCCCGGCTTTCGTACCTCCCATGCACAAGCGGACAGGTACGCAATCGAATTCCACAAAGCCTGGCGTTTGGCTAGCTGCCATTCGGCGCCAGCAAGGGAATGCAAGGGTTGTTCTGATTGCACCGGTCAGGTTGATTTTTTCGGTTTTTCCACTGTTTCCCGCAGGTTCGTTAAATCCGGCACAACCGTTACGGCGATTGATAGTATGACGACCGGATTGTCCCGGTTCGCCGTTTTCGTTGCACCATGCGAATTTCCGGCTGCATTCAAGCTGCTGTCGGAATCAATTCAGGGGAGTGATGCGGATGTCCGCAGTTTCAAACATTCAAGTTGGCAATTCCGATGCCACAGTCCCGAACGGACATGTTCCAGTGGCTATGAAAACGCGACTTGTCGGTTTTCTGATGGCAGCCATGGCCACCCTGGTTCTGATCCAATCTTCGGGCTGCTGCAGTGTGCCTTCCGGAAACGGAGGGATGTTCATGGACAAGATATTTGTTTGTTATCGCGACAAAGTCTGGGCCGCCAGAGCCTACAACGAGCAATTCGGCGGACGTCCGAGTTTGTTTACCGATCACCACCGGCGCGGTTTTATCGAAGGCTATTGCGGTGTCTGTCGTGGTGGCGAGGGCTATGTCCCGGCCGTTCCGCCCAAGGACTATTGGGGTACGCAATACCAATCCGAACAAGGAGCGATTTGCGTCAACCAGTGGTTCGAGGGTTACCCCGAAGGTGCTGAAATGGCAAAGAACGACAACGCCGGCCGATACAGCGGGGTCTACATTTCAAAAATGCTCGACGCAGCAATTACCCAGCAAAAAACCGGCACCAAACTGCCCTCGGATATTCGTGTGATACGTAACGACGTGTCGGAAGAACTGGAACAGCATGAACAGGAATTGAATATTGGGAAAAATGGTTCCAGTGATCCGTTGCCGTTGCCAAACCGCGATTGGTCCAGGGTTTTTCCAGGAGACCGGGCGGCCAACAAAGCTGAAAACGTTCCGCCTCCTCCAATCAGATAGCCTTGCCGGTTTTCCCTGTCCACTACAAGCAACAGCCCTGTCGCTTTTTCCCGGGCAATTCGGAGTAGTTTCGAGATGAATTCCCAACGCCAAAAGACGTCGTTCCGTAACGGACATCTGCAACGTGCTCTCCTTTGGGGGTGCGTTGCAATGCTGCCGATTTTGACGGGTTGCACTGCGGTGCTGTCACCGATTGACACGATACCGGCCGAGCGTTTACCGCCCCAATTTCTTGCCGAACCTCAAGCGCAAAAAGAGCCGATTGACGTATCCCGCCTGCGCGTACCGAAACCGCCCTATTACCTTCTCGACAAGGGCGATGTTTTGGGTGTTTTTATCGAAGGAGTCCTGGGAACTGTTGATGATGCCCCTCCGGTTGTGATACCGATGGAAGGGAGTGATATCCCGCCAGCCATCGGGTTTCCGGTTCCGGTCCGTGAAGACGGCACTATTTCACTTCCACTCGTCAAACCGATTCCGGTTCGTGGTTTGAACATTCAACAAGTGGAACAGCTTGTTTCACGAACCTACCGGGACGGCGAAAAGCCGTTGTTGACCGAAGATGCCCGAATCATCGTTACTTTGATAAGGGAAAGAACTTATCGCGTGTTTGTTGTTCGTCAGGACAACTCACCGGGGGGGCAGGGTCTGGTTCAAGCCCAACAATTGCAAACCGGTATTAGCGATCGTCAGGATCTCACCAGCCGGGGGTTCGCGCTACAAATGCCGGCCGACAAAAACGACCTGTTGAACGCATTAACCCAAACTGGCGGCATGCCTGGCGTAAATGCGAAATCGGAAGTCAGAATCTTGCGTGGAGACCGGATTTCCCAGGCGAACCGTGACAAGGAAGTCGAAGAATTCTATCGGTCGCACAGTGCTGACGAATTTCCCTACGGCGTTCTTCCCCCAGTGGGAGACGAATCCAATGTGGTCAAGATTCCAACCCGATTGAATCCTGGCGAACAAGTCAACTTCCGGACGGAAGACATTATTCTCCGGGAGGGTGATATCGTTTACGTCGATTCCCGTGATACGGAATTTTACTATACCGGCGGTCTGCTTCGTGGCGGTCAATTTTTGGTTCCGCGTGACTTCGACCTCGATGTAATTGGAGCCATGTCGATCTCCGGGACTTCGATCGCCGCTGGCAACAGCTTCGGTTCCCAATTCGGTGGAGTACAAGGTGTTCCGCCAACGGAGCTGGTTGTTTTGCGGCAGTTGCCTGGAAACCAGCAAATAGCCATTCGCGTTGATGTCAACCGCGCTATCAACGACCGAAGGTCCCGTATTCTGGTCAAGGCGGGTGACACGCTCCTGTTGCGCTATAAACCGCAGGAAGAATTCGTCAACTTTGGCCTTGGCACATTCTTTACCTACGGAATTACGAGTCTGTTCAGGCGATAATGGTTGTTGTCTTTCGGTTTAGGAATTGAAGACCGGATTCCGAATGAGCTATCCCGGAGCGTATTGCTGCTGAACCAGTTTGCTGATTGATTTGAACTCGTCGGCACCAGATGTTTCGCACCATTCAAACAAGGCGGATTCGGTCGTCGTCAACGTGACGCCGGCCGATTGCATTCGGGCCAGTGCGGTTGAATGATCGAGAGGAAATCGCGAGCCGACGGCATCGACGGCCACAAAAACGCCGAACCCGCTGGCAATCAGATCCAGTGCGGTTTGTTGGACGCAGACATGAGTTTCGATTCCGCAGATTAGCACGTTGGCGATTCCCGAATTTGAAAATCCGGAGATCAACTCGTTGCACTCCCGGCAACTGAACATCCGTTTTTCAACCGGCGGCCCCAGTTTCTGCCCCAACCAAGCGACCGTGTGCCCAAGGCCCTGCGGATACTGCTCGGTCATTTGCACTGGCATCCCCAACAGCAGAGCCGCATCGATCAATCGGCCAGCATGCCAGCAAATGCGTTCATGATCTGTGATTTTGGAGACCAGTCGCTCCTGGATGTCGATCACCAGAGTCGCGGTATTCCCGCGGGTCATCAGGAAGTTGCTGCGCGAAGGAATTTTTGCCATCGACAATGTCCGGATAGGGCATGAAACCGGGTGCAGGACGCCGGGCGAAGACATTCTGTTTATGGTACTTTCAGGCAGTCGTCAATTGGAACTGAATACCAACGGCTCCCAATTCGAAATTCGGGTCGTTGAACCGGAGTCATGCCCATGAGCCCGTCCAGAGGTGCCGCCAACTCCACTCTCGGCCGAATTGATTTTGTCCTTGCGCACGCCCGTCGCACAGGAACATTGCATTCAGTTCTTGCGTTACTGGAATGGGACCAGCAAACATTGATGCCATCCGGAGGCGGAGTTCACAGGGCCGCGCAAATTGAAATGCTTGCGGGGCAGGTTCATGAAATGAAGACGAACCACGCGTATCGGGAATCTCTGGACGCGCTTTCGACAGAAAACCTTGCGGAAATCGCAAGCCATGAAGAGCGCGCAAACATCGCGGTTCTGGGGCGGGAATGCCAAAGGTTGTCCCGGATACCGGTTTCATTGGTCGAACAGATTGCCCGTTGTTCTTCGGAATCGCAACAGGTTTGGATTGAGGCCCGGAAAAGCCGCGACTATTCCCTGCTGTTGCCGTCACTCCGGCAAATGTTTCGGCTAAAGAAATCGCAGGCGGATGCCCTGGGCTACGAGTCATCGCCGTACGATGCCCTGCTGGATGAGTACGAGCCGCAGATGACGACCGCCGAACTGGAGCCGGTCTTCGGGAAGCTCGCAACTGAATTGTCGAAGCTGGTTCAAAAAGTATGCGGGGCCGCGAACGCACCGGGTGATGAAATCCTCCGGAGAAAATACCCTGTCGAAAGGCAAAAAAAGTTCGCTGCGTGGGCTGCCGAAGAAATCGGGTTTGATTTTTCACGCGGGAGAATCGATACGACTCACCATCCGTTTTGCACTGAAGTCGGGCCGGGAGATTGCCGTATCGCAACCCGCTACGACGAGGCGTTTTTTCCGACAGCTTTTTTCGGCACTCTGCATGAAGCCGGACATGGCTTGTACGAGCAGGGTTTGCGGAGCGACTGTTACGGACTTCCGTCGGGAACGTTTTGCAGCCTGGGAATCCACGAGTCGCAGTCCAGACTGTGGGAAAATTTGGTCGGGCGCCGCAGTTCGTTTTGGCGTTATTGTTTTCCAAAGGCAGTCGAATTTTTTCCGGAAATCCTGTCGGGTTCCGATCACGACGAGTTTGTTCGGTCTGTCAATCGGGTCCAGCCTTCGCTGATTCGCGTTGAAGCGGACGAGGTTACCTACAACCTGCACATCCTCGTGAGATTTCGGCTTGAGAAATCGATCATGGAGGGGAGTTTGGAAGTCGCAGATTTACCAGACGCATGGAACGATCAATACGAGTCGCTGCTTGGGATTCGCCCG
>JAYVKA010000573.1:0-3477 GCA_043768885.1 Planctomycetota bacterium | reverse complement strand
TTCCGGAGAATGGCGTCGAGAACGCTCCGGTTCCAACGGTAGAAGCTGCCCTGGACGAGTTGAAAGAAAACCAGGACTTCGACGAGCCTGAAAAATACGATTGGGAAAAAGCCAAATCGCGGATTTCCAGGCCTAAACAGTAACTTGCGTACAAAACAATCGAATCAACGCCATGACGTGTGGCGCCAACCGGTGCGGGGCGCGCCAGAACGGCAACACAATTCGCGCGTCGGCAAAAATTTTTCTGAAAAAACAGGAAATGAAAAATGCCATGGCAACACTGACATTGCCATGGAATCAGAACTCGCACCCAAGCGGACGGAGAGGGATTCGAACCCCCGGTACCCGAAGGTACGCCGGTTTTCAAAACCGGTGCCTTAAACCAGACTCAGCCATCCGTCCGGATGAAACAGTTTTCATGGTGGACCGAAGTCCCAGTCGATTTGTTCACGGCATTGTATGCCAGACCCACCCATTTTGAAAAGTGCGATAGAACTCCACCGCAATTCCTCTTCCATCTGCCTTCGATGTCGATGATTCGCATGACATTATCTTTCAGACGAAGAACAGCCCGCATACTCTGGCCTCACAACACAAGTGGGATGGTATGATGAGCCTGCGGTAACGATCATATAGTCAGCCAAACAAATACACCGGAGCAGACCATGGTTTTTTCACGTCGTGATGCGATCAGAATTGGCGGCGGCTCCCTGCTTGCAGCTTCTTTCTTAAGTCATGCCGCGCAAATTGGCTGTGCAATGGGTCCCATGGAGGACCAACTCGAAACGTGGAAGAAGCGCCTGGGCGAAGTTTCGAACCTGCTTGGCCAAGGCAAGATTACGGGTCTTCAGTGGCAGGAAGAAATGGACCGAATCTACGGCGATACGCCAATCGCCGACTTGCTGAAAATGATCCAGTTTGATGACTTGCAGGAATCGATCCTGAAACAGGACCTGAAAGGAAGTGGTGAACATTTTGTGGATATCGCGATTCCTGGCGTGGCCGAAGCGGTCAACGGCCCGGAACCGGATCAGGTTCTGATCAGCAAACTGGCGTACGTGCAAAAAGGCCGACACATTCCACCACATGGTCACGGCAACATGGTCTCGGCATTCCTGTGCGTTTCCGGTGACTTTCACGTGCAGCTGTTTGACAAGGTCGAAGACAACGAAGATGAAATGGTCGTCCGCCAGACTCTGGACAAAAAAAATGCGGCCGTCGGAACCTGGTCGAGCATCTCGGACTACAATAGCAATGTGCATTGGCTGACCGCCAACAGCGACAATTGTTTTCTGTTCACCTGCAAGCTGATTCGGCTGGAGCCAGAGCGGACGTTGCAAGGCCGCATCAATATCGATCTGCGCGAACCCCAACTGGTTGGCTCGAACACTTTTCGCGCAAAGAAAATCAGTTTCCGACAAGCCGCTGAAATCTATTAGGCAATGGAGTTGCAGATGGCGGAAGCAAAATGGCATGACCTCGGTTTGGTTTCGGAGTTGGCGAAGAAGCCTCTCCAACAAATCAGTGCCGGCTCGACCAAAATCGCACTCATCTGTCGCGATGGAGAATTCAGCGCGATTTCGGGTGCCTGCAACCACGTCGGTGGACCGCTCGGCAACGGGCGAATCGATGGTGACTATGTCGTCTGTCCCTGGCACAACTGGAAATTTCACTGCAAAACGGGTCTGGGCGAACCGGGCTACGAGGAAGACGCGGTTCCGACGTACGACTTGAAAACTGACAACGAGCGACTGTTCGTCAACCTCTCACCGATCACACTACGCTCGCACAAGGAACACGAGCGGCACCCGTTGGCCAGGCCAGTGGCGCGCGAAACAGGCACAATTCGCGTCGCCGGCATCTCTACAACCGTAATGGACGCTGCCAATCCCCGTTACTCGACTTCTGACGCGCTACTCGATCACGCCATGGAGCATGCGAAAACCCAACTCGGCGCGGAAACACGGACCATTCGGCTGAACAATCTGAAATTCCGCGCCTGCGAAGGCTACTACTCCAAAAGTTCGCACGCCTGCACGTGGCCCTGTTCGATTACCCAGATGGATCCTGACGATCAACTTGACAGGGTGTATGAAGCACTGGTTCATTGGGCCGACGTCATTCTCGTTTCCACTCCGATTCGCTGGGGGAGCGCAAGTTCGCTGTACTACAAAATGGTCGAACGAATGAACTGTATTCAAAACCAGATCACGATTTCCAACCAAGTCCTGATGCACAACAAGGTTGCGGCGTTCATCATCACCGGCGGCCAGGACAACGTGCAGGCCGTCGCCGGCCAGATGCTCGGCTTCTTTGCTGAACTCGGCTGTCACCTGCCACCGTTCCCCTACATCGCCCATTCACGCGGCTGGTCAGCCGAAGACATGGAGCGCAACGTCGAGTATGTCGCCAAAAGCAAATCCCTCCGTGAGGGTGCCGCCGATCTCGTCGCCCGCTCAATCGACGTCGCCAAACTTCTTCTGGCCAGTGAAGCCACCCAACCCAAAACAGTCCGCGGCGGCCGGAAAGCCCACCAACTCGATGTAAGGGCACAAACTTGAGTACTTCTTGCTCCGCCTCGTACAAACATGACCTGAACCGGTTCGATCTGCTTTGTTGTCCCTGAATTTGCCGCTTTTTTGGATTCCCTTTTTTGGATGGCGATTTCCTGTTGACGGGAGGGGACACCCAAAGCAATCCAGCGGGCGTCCAACAAGGACGATGCAAAGCGAATCAAAAGGTTGCTTGATTCAAAAACAGGCAACTCGATTTTTCGGTTTTGCAAACGATTTATCCGTAATCAACTTGAATATCTGCCGCCAAATTACGCCCGAAAAGCAAACCGCAGTATTCCGTTAGGCATCCAAAGAAATTGCCGGCATTGAGCGCGTCAATCGTCTTGGGAATTTCAGCAAACATCGTAATCACTCAAACCGGATACTGTATTTGGTGCGACGACGGGCCGGCCTCGCCAACGGTATCACCGCCAGCATGGACAAGGTTCACCGTCAAAAACCGTCATGCCACTTTGCCTTGAGGCCTGAATTTCATCTGCCCCAATCCGGCAGTCGATACCAGGCAATGTTCCACGGACAGCACAAGACAACAGACCCCAAAATTCGAAAAGCACACCCAAGGGTTTGCCGATCGCCTGCACACCTACCAGAATTTGGATCTCGCAAAGCGTCCCAATCACATCGTGTGTTTACAAGTTCAAAAATCAAAAGCCGGTCCGTAGTCCGCTTCCGATATGGCCTCGCAGATATTGCTCAACCCGATCGGTTCTGCCGGTGAAGTCTTTCCGTTCCTGGCCCTGGGAAAAGAATTACAGCGACGGCGGCATCATGTCGCCGTGATGACCAATCCGATGTTCATCATTAACGTCGGTCAGGGAGGCCTGGAATTTATCGAAGTTGGTTCTACAGAGGCCCTGCGGGAGGTTGGCACCAACCCGAATTTGCACAGGCCGGGAGATGC
>JAYVKA010000572.1:0-9664 GCA_043768885.1 Planctomycetota bacterium | reverse complement strand
CGTCAGCGTGATGAAGGATTCTTTGCTCACGCGAGTTTCACGCTGGATGCGCAAACATCCTGTTGCAACTGTTTCCGGTTCGATTTCCACACTGTTGCTTCTGCTGTTTTCTGCGGCGGGCATGGGTTTGGTGGCAAGCTACAACAGCAGACTTGAATCAACGAATGACGAACTGGCAATTGCCAACCGCAACCTCAGCCAGGCCAGTCTTGCCGAATCAGCGGCTCGCGGACGGGCCGAAGAATACTCCGTGGCAGCCAGAGAGGCCGTTGAAAAATATCTTGTTCACGTAACCGAAAACAAGCAACTCAAGGCGTCGGATTTTACAAAACTCCGCAAGGAACTGCTGGAATCTGCCAAACCCTTTCTGCAACAACTCTGCGACCAGGCACCCGGCGACGTCCAGGTCGAGTCCAGTCGGGCGAGGGCGTTTTTTCATCTCGCTGACATCCAGCAGCAAACGGGAGAGTTGGCTCCGGCCCGGACAAATTACAACGAAAGCGCCGCGGTCTACGTTCGACTGGCCGCAGAAGAGCCGGCGGCACCGGACCATCGCAAAGGTCAGGCATTGTGCTGCCACAATCTTGGGATGTTATTGTTGGATCTGGGCGAAATCGACGAGGCCAGGAGTCAGTTGTCGGCGGCTCTGAAAATCTGGGAGCAACTGGACCAGGAGTTTCCTGGCAAACTGGAATTTTCCCAAAGCCTGGCTGGTAGCCATGGCATTCTGGGCTCGCTATTTAGCCAACTTGGCGAACGCCCGGCGGCCAAGGAACAATACGAAAAGGCTTTGAAAATTCGCGAACTGCTGGCAAGAGATTTTCCCGACGAGCCCGACTTTCAAAACGATCTGGCTCATGACCTTTCCAACCTGGGTGGATTGCTCCAGCAGATGGGCGATTACAAGCCTGCAGCGCAACGTTACGGGCAGGCCGTGGAAATCGCCGAACAACTTGCAAAGGAATTTCCAGGCGTCGAAGAATACCGGATGGTATTGGGTGCCAGCCACAACAACTTTGGCAGTTTGTTGAATGTCCTGGGTGAACGGGAGCAGGCTCAACGGCAATTCGCAGAGGCAATCCGAATTTGGGAAACACTTTCCCGGGACTTCGCATCGGTACCGGAATACAAAATGCGCGTTGTCAATTCCCACTACAGCATGGCCGATTTGCTCACGGCCCTGGGAGATTCCGAATCGGCAGAAAAGCACAACAGTGCCGCCCTGGCAATCAATGAACTGCTGGTGCGGGACTATTCTGACGTACCTGATTACCACAACTTGCTGGCCAATCTCTTCAGACAGTCCGGCAATCTGAAGTTCTCCATTGGCGACGTCGATTCGGCCACAAGTCAGCACCAAAAAGCCGTTGAAATCTTCACAACGTTGTCGGTCGATTTTCCTGAAGTTCCCGAATATCGCCGTGGCTTGTCGGGAGAATACATGACCCTGGCAAGACTGCATGACAAGCGCGGTGAAAAGGCCGAGGCCCGAAAACACTTTGAACGAGTTCTTCCAATACTGGGGGCGCTTGTAAATGAGTACCCCGAAATCGCAGCCTACCGGGACAACCTGGCCGCCTGTTACAACAACCTCAGCCTTAATCATTTCGACGGTGGCGAGTTGGAACTCGCGCATGAGAACATTCTGAAGGCCGTGTTTCATTGGGAGAAACTGACAACGTCATTCCCGGACAATCCCTCCTTTGCGTCCAGCCATGGCAGTGGCCACAGCAACCTTGGTTTGGTGTTCAATGCCCTCGGAAATCAAGACGCCGCTCTGGACCACCATCAACGAAGTTTGGCAATTCGGGAAAAGCTGTCGGTCGAATTCCCGAACGAGCCTCATTACCGCAACGAGTTGGCCGTGAACCATGACCGACTGGGAATGCACTTTGCGGGAATACAAAAAACCACCCTGGCCCTGGAGTGGTTTGGAAAGGAGGTTGCCGTTCGCGAACAACTGGTCCGTGACTTTCCAGAAGTTCCGGATTACTTCGTCAGTCTTGGCTGGTCCTGCCGCCAATTCGGCAATCAGGTTCTCGTTGATGATCCAGCCGCGTCTCTGGTCTGGTTCCTGAAAGCGGAATCTTTGCTGAAAAAAATTCATCATGACCATCCCAACAACGCCTTCGCCCTGAAGGCCTTGCGTGACACGCGACTTGATCATGCCAACGCACTGGACCACCTTGCCCGCCACGCCGAAGCCGCCGACAGATGGAGACTTGCGGCAGAATTGTTCGACGGCGATCAGCTAGATGAGATCAACAAAAACCTGGCACGGACGGAGTCGAGGGCGCGGCAAGCCAAAATTTTCGACGAGATGCTCGACAGCGACTCGCAACCGGAAAGCCCGGAGTCGCGAGCAGGATTGGCTGGCCGTTGTTACGACCGCGGACTCTTTTTGCGATCTGCACTGGAATACAAAACGACCATGCTGGATGCACCCGAGTCGGCCCCATCACTCCGCTACAGCGCAGCCTGCGCCGCAATTTTGGCAGCGACAGGCAAAGGAACTGACACGAATGAATTGACCGCAGCACAAAAAACAGAGTGGAGACAGCAATCACTGGCGTGGCTGAACACTGAATTTGATTTTCTCGCCAAAGAGCCTGGCGAAAATCGACAGACGCTTGAATATTGGATGATCGACCGCGATCTCAAATCCGTTCGCGATGCAGATGCGAATGCCGCACTGCCCGAAACCGAAACCAAATCATGGCAGGAATTCTGGGCCGCCGTCAAAAAAGTCATCGACGCCAAATAAATGTCTTTCGAGAATGCACCGTACGATGGACGTCCTCGTCCGTCGAAGTCTTCGGTTTTCTGGCGTTCCGCTTCAACGCAAGGTGCGTTGAACAGCATCCCACCCATTGAGTTCGTTGACCTCCAACAAAAAAACGCGGCGATGAGCCGCGCAGGAAATCATGCGAAATCAATAAGGCCGACGATGGATCGGCGGTGGGCCTGCTTCCAGAGCAGCCCACGTCAGGGGCCCGACGATTCCGTCGGGCGTAAGCTGTTTCATCGCCTGGAAATACCGCACGCGTTGATCGGTTTTTGGTCCAAATATCCCATCGACCCATAGCACAGGATTCTGGGCAATTCTGGCATTCAGCAAATTTTGACAATAGGCGACCGACATCCCCTGGGAGCCAAGTCGAATTGTCGGTGGACCAAACTGATTGTTCGGACCAGGATTGGGAACATTGGTCACAGGTGTCTGAGTCGTCTGTTGGCCATGATTTGGGATATTGATATTTTCGAAGTTAGTAGGCATCACTGTTTTCCTTTCAGGAAAATAGACTCGTTTTGAAATCCGGGTCCTGCGCACCTGCAGGCCGTTGGAGCATGGAAATTCACGACCGACCACGTCTGGCCAGGCTGTCGTTTGGCTTGTCCCGCCCTTCATAACTCCCATCGAGAGTCAGCACCATTCGCGGCCAAAAAAACGCCAATCTGTTATCATCCGTATTGGCGAGTGATTCCATGTCGAACCAATCCATCAAAATGCCATGAACCGCTTACTGTTTCCAGTTTTCTTGCTGATTTCGTTCGCAGTGACAAACTGCATTGCAATACCTGTTGCGCCGACTCCGTTTCAGGAAAACGATTCCATGGTGTTGAAGAACGGATCG
This sequence comes from Planctomycetota bacterium, assembly GCA_043768885.1. Taxonomy (GTDB): domain Bacteria; phylum Planctomycetota; class Planctomycetia; order Pirellulales; family Pirellulaceae; genus BJ22. The sequence goes on along the minus strand of JAYVKA010000572.1, from coordinate 6,029 downwards.
TTTGGCGAATGGGAAAACGATCAACCCGTCGGCTGGACAGTTCTGACTGGCGCATCCAACGGTGCCGACTCGCCCAAGTCGAGTGTTCGCCAGGGCACTGGCCCCTCGCTGGAACTTTCTGGCGACATCGACACCAAAGCCTGGCAAGTGGTCAGCCAGCCGGTAAAAATCCAGGCGGGCCAGACGCTGCGAATGAGGTACACAGCCAGCGCGACTGGCGTCAAACGAGAAGGCAAACAGTACGACAACTGTTACGTCGGTTTGTTTTTCAAAGACTCGCGAGGAAACAAACTGCCGGCACAAGTCTGGCCCGTCGGCTCGGAGTCACTCGAGAAATACTCGCAGATTCTAAGGTTGCCTGAAAAGGCCGCGGCCGCCAACGTCATGATCTTCCTGTCGAAAACCGGGACGTTGACCGTTCGCGATCTTTCAATCGAAACGCTGAAGCCCGAAGACAGTTTTGAAACTCTGGTCGCCGAAATGGCACGGAACTACAGTTTTTTCGACATGAAAAAAATCGATTGGCATGAATTGACCGGTCGATATCGTGAGCGGGCGCTGGCAGCCAGCCAACCGGCACAGTTCGCCGAAATCATCGCAGAAATGCTTGGCGAACTTCAGGATCTTCATGTCTGGATTGATGTCGGCGGAAAAAGAGTTCCAAGTTTCCGCTCGGGTTCAAAACCCAACTTTGACATGGCTGTTGTCGAAAAAGATTTGAAGGCCGTGGAAAGGCTTGGCGACTTTGGAAGCCTGGGAACGAATGTGGACGGGTTCGTATATCTGCGAATCGATACGCTGGGCGAAATCTCCAATGAACAACTCGGTGCGGGAGTCGGCGAGATCGGAAAACACTTTGCCGCTCCCGGATTCATTGTCGATCTGCGGCGCAATGGCGGAGGCTCGGAGGGGACTGCTGCGGCGATTGCCGGACTCTTCACCGATCGGGAAGTTGTTTACGCCCGTCAGAAGTTTCGCAACGGCGACAAACCAGACGATTTTGTCGAAAGCCCCCCGCTAGTCCTTCGCCCTGCCGGCAAAAACCGGTTTGCAGGGCCCGTGGTCTGCCTGATCGGACCAGGAACGGTCAGCAGCGGCGAAGGAATGGCGAAGATGATGAAAGCGATTCCATCGTGCACACTTGTCGGCCAGCCAACTCGCGGAGCCAGTGGCAATCCGAAACCCGTCCAGTTGCCCAATGGCATCGACGTCTGGTATTCCCGCTGGGTCTCGATGCTCCCCGACGGAACTCCTATCGAAGGAACCGGAATTCCACCCGACATCATGATCGACCATGTCGCTGGCACCGACCCGACCTGGTTGAAAGCCCTTGAAATCCTTCGCGAAAAAAACAACTAGTGCCTGGTGACAGCCGGGACTTGAGGTTGAGCGTCGTGGGTCATGCAAAAGACCCCCGTGACGCAGGATTTTTGGCGAGATCCACTACCCTATGATCAGGCAATCACAATGCAATTGGCTATTGCTTGCTTACGTCCACAACAGCGACTCAAGTGTTGCCAACCCGCAATACCGTCAGATAACGTGATGCTCCCGGAATGATCAGTTGCACTCCGCCACCGATCGCCATGACTCCCGTCGAATTGCCCCGCGGAGCCACCGTCGTCGGCTGGCCCGTTTCGCGCAGTGACCAGACATCGATCGCACCGGTTGTGTACGACTCCAGCGCCGCGCATCCCTGGTGAACCTTGTACCGAACGGGAACCCGTCCCGCCGGATTGATTCCGGAATTGTGTCGCGAAGCACCCGGCCGCGTGTAGAACAATTTGAACTCCGGCTCACTGGTTGAACGAAAAGCCAGGATTTCTTCGTTCGGGTTCAAGTGAACTTCACGAACCATCTTGCTCAAGTCCATGGCCAGCAAGAAATTCAGTGCCATCGCTGGAGAGAGCACCGGCATCTGTTGCTGGAAAAAGCGGAGAGCCGTTTGCAGATTTCGGCGTGGTATTGGCGCGTCCGTCGCATTCAGCTGCTCAAACCATTTACTTAGTCCGGCCTCCGACAGATGGTCCGACAAACTCAAATTGGCAACAGTCGCTGACATCGGAATCCCCTCTCGTTTTTGACTGGCTTGCTCCCCAACAGATTAAATGGGGAACAACGCCTTGATTCTAACCGAACCGGTCATCTGATCACAAATCGACGATCAAACAGGTTGTCTGGCCGTGCAAAATCGCATTTCCACGAATCACAGGCATATAATCGATGGAAATCGAAATCTGTCGCCAGAAATTGTCGATATCGTGTCACGGATTCCGGAATTCATCAGATGTACGAACCTTCAATCGAATCAACCGATGTCCAATCCCGTCGTTCCGGTTCCAGAATCGGCCGGGCTGGAGTCATCGCCGTTGTCGTCTCGCTGTTCATTTTGGTCGGTCTGTTGTTGCCCGCAATCGCCCAAATCCGCGAGGCCGCCCGCCGCGCCCAATGCCAGAACAATCTGAAACAGCTCGCGCTCGCCACAAGCAACTATGAATCAACTTTCAAAAAGCTTCCCATCGGAATTCAGGTTTTGACTGGCGAAAACGACTCGGCGGAAACAAAAGCAGGGAATTGGAGTTGGTCCAGTTTTTTAAAACCATATTTGGAACAACAACGATTTTATGACGGACTGGACGTGAGATACACAAACAACCTGTCAGACCGATTAGGCGACAAACTGGAAAAGAGGGTCGTTCAAACCAAAGATGGTGAAGAACTCGAATTGGATGTGGGATACGTACTTTGGGAACTGGAAACGGATTTACCAGGTTATCCCGACGGGCTGATTTACCGCTGTCCTTCGGATTGTTCCGGTAGTCGCCAAAATGATTTCCGTCATGGCGTTACGGACTCCCGGGGTCGAACAGTTTCCTGGCCTGAATCAGACAAACTATTCAACTTGGGAATCAGCAACTATGTCGCCGCCAATTCATCGCGGCAGTGCTACGGACTGGCCGCCGGTTCGGCAAACGGAGAGACGATTTCTCTGGAGCCAGACGGGGTGTTCCATGCGAAACGTCCGATCAGGTTGACGAACATTGGCGACGGCCAGGCGAATACCATCTTGCTCAGCGAACGGATCTGCGGCAGCCAGACTCCCCGACGGGACCGAACACGTTTTGGGCGAGTGATTAATGCCGGCGCGGCGACCATTTTCGGTTCGCGAGGAATCGGCAATTCTGCAATCGATGGCTCGACAACCAACGATTGTGCCGATGCCTGGGGCGCGCCCGACGTGCTGTTCGGGGCGTGGGGCGGCATCAACCTCGATGATCCGGAAAAACCCTGGCGAAAATTTCAGGGAGTTTCCAGTTCCCACCCTGGTGGCGTCAACATCGCTCTTGGCGATGGTTCCGTTCGGTTCTTCACCAACATCGCCGTGCCGGAACAGTTGGACGAATACGGCGTCTTTGAAAAGCCGGAAGCGGAAACTTCCACGGAAAACGTCCGGCAAGTCCGCTTGGAATCGGCCAACATCTGGCGACTCCTGATATCAATAGACGACGGAGCCAATAAAGATCTATCGGAATAAAAATATCAGATGGAATCAGGCCAAATGACCTCGATTTTTCCGCCCTGATTGGTCAACAACCGGTGATACCACTCGGCTGCCTGCGCGCAGCGGCCGGGAATCGCCTTCGTCCCCCAAATCAGCGACAACGTTCGTCGGGTTCCGTCACTGGTCTTAGTTCGCTGCGAATCCTTGACCCCGTTCGCACATGGCCCTTCTGCATCGAACAAACACAACAACCCGCCAATGTCGATCGATTGGCCGGATGGATTGAAGACGTATGAAGCGCCAGCTTCGGCGATCGCCACACGCAAGGGCAACTGCACGCGGTCGAGATCGACAACGCTGATCGGCAGCCCGCTGTGCAGCGATACAACGTTGCAGGCATCGACGGGCAGATTGATGTTTCCCAGTTTCCCATCCGCCTGGGCTTTCAACAAATACTCCGACGCAGGTTTACTCCGTCCAGTCGGTTTGAATCCTCCATGCCGCAACAAATCGCGAACGGCCAGCCGATCCGAATCGTTGGCATGAAAGGGCGCTTGGGCACCCGGCCCCATCAGCTTCAGCAATTCTTCCGACATCGGAACCTCACCCAGAGGCCGGTCAAACTCCGTTACAAATGCGTGCAAGTCCAGCAGTGGATGTTCTGCGATTTCGATCGTTTTCATTTGATTGAGTTGCTCCCAAACACGATTCATGAATTACGGGTTCCAGGCAAAACGATCCAATGAGACTCTGCCGTTTTTGTCAAACACGATTTTCTCTTTTTCCAGCTTCAGCCGCTGAATCGACTGGCTGGAACCGTCGTCGCGCTGGCTGATCTCGCCCTTCGAGTTGACGACTCGAAACCATGGAACCTTGGATCCGACGGGCAAATCCCGTAGTACCGAGCCGACTTGTCGCGAGTTCCGCGGGATCCCGGCCAGTCGCGCAATCTGACCATACGTCGCCACACGGGCCCTGGGAATCTGCCGCACGATCATCAAGATGCATGCTTCGTTGTCGCTACCGGCCATTTCAATTGCTTCGCACATATTCACCGAGAGCTTCCAACCCCTCTGCCATGTTCGCGCGGCCGAAACCGAGTCGGAAATGGTTTCCATTGTCACTGAACATCGATCCTGGCGCGAGTAGGACTCCCGTCTCCTGCAAAACTTCTTCGCAAAATTCATCGATCGGCTGGCCAACCAGTTTCGGAAAGGCAATCGCGCCAGCCCGCGGCCTGCTCCAGACAAACCGGTCATGAAACTCCTGAAAAAAACTGTCGAGCAATTCAAGGTTCCGGCCGATGACCTTCAGGTTTCGATCGATCAAATGCTGCCGGTGCCGCAGCCCCAGCTCCGCCAGAAACTCGCTCGGCGCACTGCTGCAAATCGAGGTGTAGTCTTTCATCGAACGCAACCTGTCCATCACTTCGCGATTCTTCGTCGCGACCCAACCGATGCGCAAACCGGCCAAGCCGTACGTTTTTGACATTACACCCAGCGAAACCGCGTGATCGCCCATGTCGCAACCGGCAGTCAACCGATCGACCGGATCGTATTCCGACTCGCGGTAGACTTCATCGCAAAAAACCAGAATCCCCCGCTCGGCTGCGACGTTGTGAAACGATTGCCAGTCGGCATGTGACATCAAGTATCCGGTCGGATTATGTGGTGTGTTGACAACGATCACGCGCGTGTTGGGGCGGATCAGCTGAATCAGTTTTTTGACATCCAGCTTCCATTCGTTTTCCTTATCTGCCTCCCATCGATCAACCGCGTCGGCCGAAGCGGCGGCGACTTCGTACAGCGACTGGTAGCAGGGCCAATGCACAATCGCATGATCGTCCGGCCCCAGCATCCCCTGGAGGAAAAGCGTAATCGCTTCTTGCGCACCGGCGAAAACCAACACATCGCCCGCGGCGACCGTTTTGTAAATCCCGGCGATTGTTTTTCGCAACTCCGGATGACCCGTTGATTCGGTGTAGCCCATCCGCAATTTCAAAAACCGCTCAGTCGCATCCGGCTCCATTGCCAGCAACTCGCCAATCGGCATCGACTCGCAATCCGACGCACACAGCAGGTGCCTGGCCGAAAATTCGTGCCTGGCAAAAAATCGTTCGAGTTTGAAAGCGGGGTACATAAAAGCAGGGGTTTTGATGATGACTATGAACACACAACTCTTTACCGGGCTTCCGCCTGGCAACGCAATGCAGTTGAGGCTCCTGCCTCATGATATGGCGTCGGGAGGCAGAGCCTTCAGGGCAGTTCGTTCCAGGGCTGGCGCCCTGGAACGAGTTTGAATGGTCGTTGTTCGTTCCGCGAACATGTCGTATCGCGCGCCATCTTCGTGGAGAGCCTGTGAATCCATGATCGCGACCTGACGTGGCATATAGGCTTCCAGCCTGTGTTTTTCATGCTTACACAGGCTGGAAGCCTGTGCCACGTTGATAAATTCACGGCCTCGGAGCAAACAAAAACCTGCATGCTACACCTTTGGCACCTGCTGGGTGATGCAGTGAATTCCGCCG
>JAYVKA010000571.1:0-5383 GCA_043768885.1 Planctomycetota bacterium | reverse complement strand
CGGCCGGGTTCACCGAACATTCTTCAGCTGGATTTGAATTCAGCACTGGACGGCATTCAGATCGAGCGAGTGAACACCGGAGGATTCAGTGGCGCAAGGATTTGGAAAGTCAGCAATGCTGCGGGAAACGCCTGGTGTTTGCGCCGTTGGCCAATCGGAGGCCCGAATCGGGAGCACCTCGAATGGATTCATTCGCAGTTGTTCATGGCGGCCGCAGCTGACGTTTCTTTTTTGTCAGTCCCGGTGTCGGCCAGGCCCTTCGGGAAAACGGTAATCGAATTCGAGGGTCATTTTTGGGAGTTATCGCCGTGGTTGATCGGCGTACCGGTTTTGAATGCCGGATATGAATGTTCGGCGATGAAGTTCGCGATTGAAGCGGCCATGGAATTTCACGCTTCGTTGGACTACAGCTCGCACACATCAACTTCATCGAAGCCTCGAGTTTCAGTTTCGCCGGCGCTTGTCCAACGTGAACGGCATTTGAAACGGGTCGAAATCTTGCTTGCTCAAATCCGGTCGGCCCCGCGAACGGGCCCGCTGGAAATCGAATCAGGATTGGTACTGGATGCCATGCACGCCATCGGGCAACGTTCCGGCCGATTGAAATCAATGGCTGAAACACTGGTGCATCGAAAGTTTCGGCACCGGCCTGTGCTGAGCGATCTGTGGTGCGAGCATGTATTGTTTGACGACGGAAAAGTTTCCGGAATCATCGACTACGGCAGTTTGTGTATGGACATGCTCGAGTTGCCTTTCGCAAGACTGGTCGGCAGCGTCTTTATGCTTTCAGGCAAACTGCCCATCGGTGAAAACTTCGAATCTGATTACCATTTCGAATCTGATTACCATGAAGGTTGGCGACTTCTTCAGAAAACGATCGAAGCTGGAGCCAAACAAATTGGGCTGGAAACAGAAATTCTTGATTTTTTGCATCAAACCAACGTGATCCTGGGTTGCCTGAACTGGCTGGAGTGGATATTTGTACAGTATCGGGAGTTTGCCGATCCCGACCGGGCAACGAACCGTGCCAGGCAAATGATGAAAGCCGCCATCGCGTTGTCTTCTGAAATTCGATAGGCGAAACTCCGATTCGAAACATGGCTCCACTTTTGAAGAATGAAAAATGTCCGTCGATAAATCGGCTCAAAATGTTGAACTGACCGATCGCCAGCGTGAGGCGCTCGATTGCATTCGCCAGTCGTACCTGGAACGGGGTTTTGGGCCGACGATTCGGGAGATCGGCCATGCAATGGGGATTGTCTCACCGAATGGCGTGATGGTTCATTTGCGTGCGCTGAAACGCAAAGGGCACATTGAACGGTCGGCAAACCTGTCGCGTTCCATCCAGTTAACTGATGATCCGCGAAACCAGTCCAATGGTATTCCGCTGGTGGGAGATATCGCTGCCGGTTTGCCAGCCGAAGCGAACGAGCAGGACGAACGTCTCGATCTTCAGGGAATGTTTGGAAACACGCCCGGCAACTGGGCTTTGCGGGTAAAAGGCCAATCGATGGTGGACGCCCATATCGACGACGGTGACTTTGTCGTCGTACGCTCGACGTCCACGGCCCGGAAGGGGGACATCGCCGTGGTGCGGACGGAAGACGGCGATGCGACGCTCAAATACTGGTTTCCGGAAAAGAACCGGATTCGTTTGCAGCCGGCCAACAACTCGATGAAGCCGATTTACGTTCGCCAGGCCGCAGTTTTGGGCGTGGTTGTCGGCGTTGTTCGCAAATTCAAATAGCTGGGCTATTTCTTCGCCAATTGATCCCGCAGCAATCGCCGCATGACTTTGTTACTGGCTGTGCGTGGCAATTTTTCGACGGGATGGATTGCCCGGACTTTGAAAAGTGGATTCAAGTCCGACTTCAATCGCTGGTTCATCGCAGGAAGCAGTGCATCCATTTTCGAATGCTCGTTGCAGACGACAAAAACATGCAACTCCTCGGGACCTCCACCAACCGACCAGGCGACCGCGGCGGTTTCGTGAACACCAGGAATCAGATTCAAAACCCTCTCGATCTCTGCCGAACTGGTCTTGATTCCACCCAGGTTCATCGTGTCGTCTACCCGTCCGCCAGCTGCAAAATAGCCTCCCGGCAATCGCCGGAAATGGTCTCCGTGACGTCGCAGCCGGGTTCCTGTCACAGGTTTTGTTCCCGATGCAGTACCGTGACTCGGGCAACGCGGCGTGTCGCTGAAATAAGTCTCGTCATGGTCGCGGTTTAGCAACGATGCTGACAGCCCAATTGTTGGCGGGATCAGAAAGAGTTGGCCTTCGTTCGCTGGCTGGCCAGCTTCGTCCAGAATCACAAAATCCAGTCCCGCACCCGGCGTCGAAAATGCGGCTGGAACATTCGGCTGAAGCACCGTTGATGAAATGTAACCGCCACCAATTTCCGTACCGCCACAATATTCAATCACAGGACGCATGTTGGCCAGGCTGCTGAGATAGTACATGTCGTCGCTGCGGGAGCTTTCGCCTGTCGAACTGAAGACGTGAATGCCCGACCAGTCGAACTGCTCCATCACCCCCGACTCGCGCCAGGCCCGTACGATCGTTGGAACGACGCCCAGCATGTTGACCCGCGCGTCCTGAACGAACTGGCCAAAGCTTTCGGTCATCGGAACATCTTCGTACAACGCGATCGTTCCCCGATTGATGAGCGTGGCAAAGATCAGCCACGGGCCCATCATCCATCCCAGACTGGTCGGCCAGCATGCAACATGCCCAGGCCGAATGTCCTGGTGAACGAGCCCGTCAACCGCACATTTGATCGGCGTCAATTGCGTCCACGGAATCGCTTTTGGGTCGCCAGTCGTGCCCGAAGAAAAGAGCACGTTGATAATCGCGTCCGAAGATGTGATGTGCGGATCAATCGGCTGGTGCTCGCCGCAAAAGTCTTTCCACGAACAGTCATTGGCTCGCAGATCGACTCGCAATTCGGCATCGTTTTCCGGCAACACAATCACGGGGAGTTGCGTAGATTCGCAGACTCGTTGATACAACGGCAGGGTTTTTCCGCCGCGCACCTGCACGTCATACGTGAACGCCGCTTTCGCACCAGCGATTCGCAGCCGATTGCTGATTTCAGGCGGAGCAAAACTGTCGGCGATCGAAACCGCGCGGCAACCAGCCCAAATGATTCCGAGGTAAAGAGCGACTGATTCCGCCGTCATCGGCAGCACAACTGCAAGGGCATCTTCAGGCTCGTAGCCACCGGCACGAATCGCGCCGGCAATTCCGGAAGCACGGGTTCGAAGTTCGCCATAACTGATCGTCTGGAGGGGTTGGCCGGGTTTTTCGAACACAATCGCCGGTTCGGACGGTTCGGCGACAAAGCAACTTTCGGCGATGTTTAACAATGCTCCAGGGAACCACGCTGCGGTCGTCGATCCGGGTTCGTGTCGAAGGGCGGTTTCGGCTGGTTGGCGAAAAACGACGCCCATTCGGCTGGCTGCTTCATTCCAAAAATCCGCCCGGTCGGTCAGCGACCAAGTTCGAAATTCGCCGAACGATTGATCGCCACGTTCTTTCATCCAAAGTGCCAAACCGGAATTTTTCACCGTGTCGGCATCCGGAAACCACATCGGCAGCGATTCCGCAGCCGACTGTTTCGCCTGAACTGCGCTCCATAATTCCTGCCACGAAGTTGGCGACAGTTCATATCCCGCAGTTGCCGCGAGAATGTTTTGCCAGTTTGTCGATGCCGCATCGGACCCGGCCAGGATCGTTTGAATTGAAACGGTAACCGCGACCGGAATTTTGGACCAATCGATTGTCATGACCTAACCCAGAACAGGTAGCGAAACGGACAGCGGCTTGGACAAGGCTTGAGTCGACAAATGCTTGGACAGATTCCAGGCGATTCGATCCAGGTATGGCCCGACTTGCGGATCGTCGAAGTTGGCAAGCGCTTTCCCTTCGTCACCTCGCACCCGCAGCTGGATGTTGATCGGGATTTCGCCAAGGAATGGAATGCCGGCTTCCTCGGCATACTGTCGGGCTCCGCCGCTTCCAAAAATGTCGTATCGCTTGCTGCAATCGGGGCAGATAAAGCCACTCATGTTTTCAACCATCCCCGCCAGCGGAATTTTCACTTGCCGGAACATCCCGACCGCTTTCACGGCGTCGATCAAGGCGACTTCCTGGGGCGTGCAAACGACAACCGCTCCGGAGACCGGCAGCAGCTGCGACAGCGTCAACGCCACGTCACCCGTTCCCGGCGGCATGTCGATGATCAAATAGTCCAGCGTTCCCCAGTCGACGTCGCGAACAAAAGTCGTGACGGCCGAATGCAGCATCGGACCACGCCAGATTACGGCCTGATCCGGCGGCACCATGAATCCGATCGACATCAGCGGCATGCCTTCGAGGAAATGCGGCGCGATCTTTTCGCCGGACTTGGCAACCTGGCCACGTACGCCCGTCATCTGTGGAAGGCTAGGTCCATACACATCAGCATCCAGCAATCCGGTTCGGCACCCTGACCTTTTCAATGCCAATGCCAACGCCAGAGCGACTGTGCTTTTTCCGACGCCTCCTTTTCCTGAACCAACGGCGATTACGGCTTTTGCCCGCAAACCGACTTTGCCCATCTCTGGCACGGTTCGCTCAACCAGTTCAATCGCAACCTGGGCCGATTCAACCCCCGCGACCGATTTCGCCACCTGCTCCAGTTCTTCCGCAAAATCTTTTTTGAGTGGAGCCGCAAACGTGCCGAGCTCGGCTTTTATTGTCACCGATTTGCCGCTGACCGAAACAGTCTTTATCTGACCGGATTTTCCAAGCGGTCGGCCCGATTCCGGGTCGCGGACATTTTCGAGTGCGGAACGAATTGCTGATTCTGTCATGGGTAACCCGGTAGGTGTTGGTTGCCGAAGGCGATCTTGAGTTTGCCTGGGATGCGGCGAGAAAGACCGCTATGCATTCGATTCTTGCAGCTTTGGCCGCGATTATAAACGGCCCAGTCATTCGATGCGGTTTGACTGGTTTACGGCCCGGAAACCGGGTCTTTTTCCGATGACCAGCCTGGCCAGGGCATTCGGGCCTGGATTTGTTGCTGCCAGGAAATCCGGACCGGAGGCTGGATTGAAAAGAATTGCCCTGTTGATTTCAACAAGGCATCCAATTGAAGCAGACTGGTGAAAACGCGGGCACAACCCGACTCGACCAGTGCCAATCGCCACGGGGTCAGCTCCGATTCACAAACCGCGAACAAAAGAACATGGCTGGCAAGTTTGAATTGGCGAATCTGCTCGATTGCCTTTTGCGGAGTGTCGGACGAAATGTAAAGGATAATGATTGCCTGATTTGTGTCGCGCGACTGTTTGACCGCATCCTGAAGATCCAAAGCCGGTAAAATCGCCCGCCGTTGTT
>JAYVKA010000570.1:0-2630 GCA_043768885.1 Planctomycetota bacterium | reverse complement strand
CAGTTTTACGGGCTGACGGTTTCTTCTCCGAATATTCCTGCAGCGCCACCCGCAAACAATCCACGGCCTTGGCCAGATCATCGCGGTTGAGGACGTAGGCGATGCGGACTTCGTTTTGGCCGAGTCCAGGGGTCGCGTAAAAACCGGCGCCGGGAGCCAGCATCACGGTAGCTCCGTTGTGTGAAAATTCTTCCAGCAGCCAGCGGCAGAAATCGTCAGCGTTTTCGACCGGCAATTGAACCATGGCATAGAAAGCAGCGTTGACTTGCGGGCAAACGACTCCTTCAATCTTTGCGAGCTCAGCCAGCAAGACATCCCGCCGCGCTGAATACTCGGCAAGCGCGGTTTCGTAGAACTCGGCAGGCAAGCGGTAAACGGCTTCGGAACCGATTTGTCCAAAAGTTGGTGGCGATAGTCGGGCCTGGGCCATTTTCATGATCGCCTGCAACAGATCGGCATTGCGGGAAACGACGCAACCGATCCGGGCTCCACAAGCCGAAAAACGCTTCGATACCGAATCAACCACAATTGCATGCTGATCCATTCCGGACAAACCGAGAACGCTGTGGTGCTGCAGAGAATCGTAAACAAACTCGCGGTAGACTTCGTCAGCGACCAGAAACAAATTGTGTTTCAGGCAAATCCTCTGCAGCTTTTCCAGTGACTCGCGCGGATAGAGAATGCCAGTCGGATTGCCCGGATTGCAAATCAGGATCGCGCGGGTTCGCGGAGTAATTCGGTTTTCGAATTCGCTCATGTCGGGCAAAGCAAAATCGTCTTCGATTCGCGTTGTGACTGGAACGACGGTCGCGTCTTTCTCCAGGGAAAACGAACTGTAATTCGCGTAGTAGGGTTCCGGTACGATCACCTCATCACCCGGGTTCAGAATGGCTCCGAAGACAAAGCCCAAAGCCTCGGACGCGCCCGTGGTGACAAGAATCTCCGTGTTCTTCAACTCGTGTCCAATCCGGCCGTAGTAGTCGGCAATCGCATTCCTCAGCGACTCGTAACCGTTCGAGGGGCTATAGGCGAGGACTTTCAGATTCGCGTTTTGAATCGCCTGAAAAAACTGCGGCGGCGTCTCGATGTCAGGCTGGCCGATGTTCAGATGATAAACGTGCGTTCCCCGGGCCTTGGCTGCATCGGCATATCCGGCCAGTTTGCGAATCGGTGAAGCGGGCAACTTGTGGGCGCGATCGGATAGTTTGGGCATGGTGATGAATTGTTTGTGGCCTGGATTGTTGGAGCCGTTCAGTTTAGTCGGAATGGACTCTTGAGGGGAGAACGGAGGTCAGGCCATTGTCGGCGAGGTCGGGAGACCTGCGCCGAGCGCGGGGTGGGCCAGTGAATTCTTGATTTTGGATTGGAGATGCTTGATTTTTATCCGAGTGCATCGGAGTTTATCCGTGGCTGAATCCCTTTCCGTTTGGAAACGAAAAAACCCGGCTGGACCTGCGAAGAAATCCAGCCGGGTTTTTGAATTTGTTTGGAACACAAGCTGGAAGGCCTGTGCCACATGCTTAGTCGAGGAAGCCGACCAGCTCCTGGCTGCGGCTGGGTTGCTGCAGCTTGCGAACCGCTTTGGCTTCGATCTGCCGGATCCGCTCGCGGGTCACGCGAAAGATATGACCGACTTCTTCCAGCGTATAGCTGTAGCCGTCACCCAAACCGTAACGCAATTTGATAATCTCGCGTTCCCGATAACTGAGCGATTTCAGCACCTTGGTAATCCGGCCACGAAGCATTTCGCTGGCCGCACCCAGTGAAGGATTCTCGGCTTCACCATCCGGAAGCAAATCGCCAAACTGGCTGTCTTCGCTGTTGCCAACCGGCCTATCGAGACTGATTGGATAACGACTCATCGCCAGAACACGACGGGCTTCGTCAACAGTCGTTTCGCTGCGACGTGCAATTTCTTCCAGAGTCGGCTCGCGTCCCAACTCCTGAAGTAACGTTCGCGAAACGGTACGCACGCGCGACATCGTTTCGACCATGTGAACCGGAATCCGGATCGTTCGGCTTTGGTCGGCAACGGCGCGGGTGATCGCCTGGCGAATCCACCACGTTGCATAAGTACAGAATTTGAAACCACGACGGTATTCAAACTTGTCCACGGCACGCATCAGACCGGCGTTCCCTTCCTGGATCAGGTCGAGAAAGCTCAAACCACGATTGCGGTATTTTTTGGCGATCGAAACGACCAGCCGCAGGTTGCCTTCGGACAATTCCCGTTTGGCCTGCTGGTATTCCGAATAGACTGCTTTCAGGTTTTTCACACGGTTTCGCAGGCTGCTCGGTGACTCCTGACAAGCGGTCAAAACGCCACGCAATTCACGAACCAGAGCCTGCCGTTCGTCCGAGCGCTTGGAGCTTTTCGAACGCTGGATTTTCTTTTGCAGTTCATCGACATTGGCACTGAATTTTTCCAGTGTGCTGATCAACGTCTCAATGCGTTGTGTACGCAAGCCGAGTTCTTCGACCAATCGAACACAACGACGGCGACGGCGACCAAGCGCCTGCCAAGCCTGGCGGCGTTCGGTCTTGCTTCGCTTTTTGGAAAAAGCAGTCAGAAAATCGCGGCGGTTGCGCTTCAGCAAAGTCGTCAGCGTATTCAGGTTGTGCGGAATCCG
>JAYVKA010000569.1:0-8727 GCA_043768885.1 Planctomycetota bacterium | reverse complement strand
TCTTGCGCTGCTTGTTGGCCATCGTGGCACTCCAAAGGTTCGGCTTCCAAGCCTACAATCTTAGAGGTTCGCGCGCCCGTCAACCGTGGGCCACCTCAGCTCTGTTTGAATTAGCTGACCAAGAGTTTCAAAATATTCGCAATGAAACCACTACCCTTGAATCAAGTTCTAAACAGATTTTGTCTGACAAGACCCAGACAAGTGAAATGGACTTGATAACTCATTCAGTCGCGCCGGACGAACCGCTAGACGTATTCAGTTTCTTACGCGTCGCCAAAAACTACTTCCCAAGTTATCAATTCATTGAGTACAAAGCTGACGGTTTTGTGTCGGAACTTCGGGAAGTCATTCCCGAACTGACGGCCAGTGACTTGGATTCTGCTCTTGGATCAAATCTCTCGATGGTAGAGGAATATCGTGCTTTTCAATCGACAAGGGGTAACAGCCTTAATCCTTTTACGTGCATTCGGCACGCGCTGTATTTTACCAACAGGGATTCGTATCAAGCGTTGCTATTTGAGCTTCAACGGAAATCATTTGATGAATGGTTAACGCCTACCTCGGAAAATGCTCCGGACTAGCGGTGAGTTCTTTTGTTATTTTTCATCACTTGCAGCCAGAATGGGGGGACTGAAACTGCCCAAATATGATCTCGTCCACGGCTAAAGATGGACATTCCAATCCAATGCCGCATCGTTCTGTCGTGTATGTCGAACTGGTTCCACCAAATCGATAAACACTTGAATTCAAAACAGCGGCGTTACTCGTTCATCCCCAAAAATGTCCGAGTTTTTGTTTCCACTTACCTACTGGCGAAACAGCCAAAATTGCCTTTTCGACTGTTTGGTCGTAAGTGCATGAATCTGCTGGACTTGTGACGACGGGACACGTTTGAGGTGTATCACGGTGTTTAGAGCCTTTCGATCGTTTTGAGCCCTTCGAACCTGGAAAATGGTCGAGGGTGTATCCCGCGATTTTGATCAACGAGAAAAACGGAAATCAAAAAGAAACGCGAATAACCGCGTAGAAAAGACAAGGCCCGCTGGTTTGATCCAGCGGGCCTTAATCGTGTCTGGCCCCGTTGCGGACAACGGGTGAGTGGAGGCGCCGGGGATCGAACCCGGGTCCCGAGAGGTATCCAAAATGGCCTCTACGTGTGTAGTCAATAGTTTGTTTCTCGTTCTTCCAGTCGCCAATTGACATGGCTAAAAAAAGAACCAGACGAGAACTTTTTTAGCCGCGACCGTGCCCGTCATGAGTCGCGACGATCCGGATTTGGTGACGGACTTTTGGGGCTCTCCGGCTAAACCCCGCAATCCGGGCTACCGTTTAATTAGGCAGCCAGAGCCAAGTTGTTGTTGGCAAATAAAGTTTTGATCAGCTTTTTACGTGGCCTTCTGATCAACCACGACACGCCACCATTTCTTCCAGCAACCGGTCGAATCCAATTCGCCCCCGTTTCAACAAGAAACAATCGGCCCATTATAGGCAATGCAATCACAAAAGGCGAGGATCTGACAAGAAGTGATCGACCGGCCGTTGATCCTGGCGACCAACAGGCATTCGGGCGACAAATTGGTGGGGAGTCGGGAGACCCGCGCACAGCGCCTGCACCGGGTGGGCAGGCAGCTTGATGGCGGAGCAATTGTCTTCAATTGCTCGTGGCGCAAGCATTTGTTCATCGTTTTGAAATGAACAATTAGGGACAATTATTCTACAGTCGCCAGCGTTTGTTGATTGTCCTGCCCTTGCCAGCAGTAGAAAGGCGTGAAGAGTATGATGCGGTTCGTCATGTGGCAAAAAGCGGGCACGAACGCCAATAATACCGGTTGGGAGACGAAAGGGTCGGTATCGAAAGAGATTGAAAATCAAGGGCAAACAAAGGATCGATCATGTTGGACGAAGACATTCACCTGGGACTGCACGAGGAAGTCATGTTGTTGGCGTTGCACGACAAGAAGGGGACCATTATCGGCGGCGTCTGGCATGCGACGGCATTGGGTGGCGCGATATTGTCCGAGTTGCTGCTGCGCAAAAAACTGGAAATCGAAACTGAAGGCAAAAAATTGTTCATCAAGTTGATTGACAAAAAACCAACCGGTGACGAGGTGTTGGACGAAGCGATTCAGAAGATTGCCGACGCGAAACGTCGAGCCGACGCGCAAACCTGGGTGATGCGTTTTTCTTCGATGAAGCAACTGTGGCACCGGATTGCGAGACGATTGTGCGACCAAAAAATTCTGCGGGCAGACGAGCGACAATTGCTGCTGTTCTTCAAGCAAAAAATCTACCCCGAACGAAACCATGGACCGGAACGGGCGATCATGGGCCGGCTGCAGGACGCCGTGTTTACTTCGGCAAAAAGTGTCGATGCCAGAACAGTCGTGCTGGTGTCACTGGCCGATGCAAGCCACTTGTTGCCGGTACTGTTCGACAGGAAACAATTGAAGGAGAGAAAGGACCATATCAAAAAACTTGTACAGGGAGAGACGGTCGGTGGAGCAGCCAGGGCGGCAATTCAAAGCGCTCAAGCCGCGATCATGGTCGCCACAATGGTGCCGATCATGGTTGCAGCGACGAGTCATTGAGAGTCTACGTGCGAGGGTGCTGGGTCGGGAGACCCGCGCACAGCGAGTTGAACCTTGCAGTGAGGGTAGTGCAGGTTGCTAAACCTCCCGGTGCTGCAGGATCTTTGGCAAGATCCACTACCGGGAACTGAGAATTCAATTCCTGACGCTGTTCAGTATTTCTTCGCGTTCGGCTTGCATATTCAGCCGCCATAGCTTTTCGTTTTCGACCAAAAGCCCCTGGCTGGCGTTGGGCTTTGCCCATTCGACATCGATTCCGATTACGTATCCTTCGTCATCAATCGAGCCGACTTCTTCGACTACTGAGTGGCCGATGACAATGTGTTTCGCATTGTGGCGCATGAGGATTTTTTCAATCTGTTCCGGAGTTGCCTGGCCGCCCCACTCTTCGCCGTGCTGTTCGAAATAGCCTCGGTACCAGAACAGCCCGTGCTTGTGCCCGACGGGATCTGCCGCTGGGTTCGATCCATCGGTAGCGAAAACGGGTGGCAACGCTGCCCGGATTCGCTGGTTGAGCGAATCGATATCCAGTCCGTACTGATCCAGCATGGGCGAATAGCCGGCGTGAACAAACAGCAAGTCGCCGATTTTCATGATGCCATTTTTTGTTCGCCACCAGCGACCAATTTCGCTGTCCGGAGCGTACAGCCGGTCATAGGTCAGTCCCATTCGGTGCGTCACAAACCGGTACTTGTCCACGATGTAACGCAAATCCCCCGCCATCACCATCGCTTCGTGATTGCCCAACACGTAGTGTACCTTTCCGCCAGCCGTTTCCGCTTCCCGTTCCAGCCGCCGAATCATCCACATCAACTCGGTAACCATCGAACCGCGATCGACCAAGTCACCGATCAGGACCAAATGACCCTTTCCCCAGTCCCAATGTCCGTCTTCGTCCAGCACGTTATTGTTTTGCAAAAACCGCAAGGCATTGAAGTAGTTCCCTTCGAGGTCACTGATCGCCAGAAGTTTCTCCGGCATGTCCAGGATCGCGGCCTGCGGAACCGGCGCGTTCGGATCCAGAGTGATTGATGATTCGGGTCCGGCAAGTCCATCGATGATGCGCGGCGTGACGAGGCCTTTTTCAATTCGACGTGACGCCTGTCCGTTGGCAAACGTTATGAGCTCGGCTGTCGTAGCGTCCTGCCAGATGACGTGAGGGCCGTCTGTTATATCTGCGGCGTCGATCTTGAGCGGCTCGATTTCCGAAGCGATCACCTGGCCTTCCTGGATTTCGTATTTGACGCGAGCCAGGCGACCAGGTTTGGGAGAGTGGCCGGAATCGAGATTGGTCGACTTTTTTGCCGTGATCTGAACGCCGCCGATCGTCCACTCGCCCTTCTTCTTGTCGGGAGTGGCCTGGATTTCTTCGACGATTTCGACCTCGCCCGACTGGGCGTTTGCAATTGGTAACATTCCCAGGCACAGCGACCAGACGCAAGCAATTGCAAATACAAGATGGAAGCGGCAATTCATTTTTTGATCGAACCAGTTGGGGATAGCGGGAATGCCAGATGCGAATCCGATTCTAATTGAAACTGGGCAGTTAGGTATTGGCGAGCAAGCAAACATTCAACTCGTCGAACCGGGAGGCCGGGAATTGTGGAACATCGAATCAGAAGAGGTATAACTACCAGACCCGACATGCGAAGTCATACCCACGAGATGGAGCCAGATTGATGTAGCAGGTTGCGGACGATCTCAGGCGAATTGTGAGAGACGTGGTTCCCATGTTGAGGGGAATACATGAGCCGGAAATCGCCTGTCGGCCCGCCCCGAAGAAATGGTCCCGCAAAGAAATCCTTGGGCACCTGATCGATTCGGCTTGTAACAACCAGCAAAAATTCGTCCGGATGATGCAACAGCTGCATCTGGATTTTCCAGGCTAAGAGCAGGATGCCTGGGTCGATTTGCAGAAATGGGTTGCCGCTGACTGGAACGACATGATCGTGTTGTGGGACGCCTACAACCGGCATATCGCCTGGATGATCGAAACGGTCGAAGAAATATACCTGGGCAACACGATCACAATCGAAGGCTTTGGGCCGTTCACGCTGGAGTATATCCTGCCGGACTACGTCGAGCACCTGAAGCACCACGTCAAACAGATTTTCCCGGACATCGACCTCACGAACAAGTTTGTGGATGTTGATCACGCTTGATGCCCGGCTTATGGAGCCCCAACGGCTACGCAGCCGGCGCCGGGTCGGCAACAGGAGTTCGTCCTGACTTTCCGAACTGTTGGCGATGTACGCTGCCGAAAATGCCCGATTCGGTTACGGAAGGAGCGGGCTTGAATTGTATCACAGTACTGGTACAATGACGTTTTGAACAGCAGTCGCTTTGCCACCTCGGCCAGGCCTCCACCTTTTCAGGTTGTACCGATGCACATTCAGATTTCGCTGACGGATGGCGTGCCGATTTGGCGGCAGATCGTCAATCAGGTCAAGTACGCGATCGCGTCCGGGAAAATCCGGCTGGACGATGAGCTTCCTCCCATCCGGTCTCTGGCGGAGCAGTTGACTGTCACGCCGAACACGGTGGTCAAAGCCTACGGCGAACTTGAGTCGGAAGGTGTGGTTTACAAACGGCGGGGAGCGGGGACCTACGTAGCCGATTTGCGTTCGCCGCTGGCACGCAAGGAACAACGCAGGATACTGTCCGACCGGATCGATGGGATGTTGGCAGAAGCCAGCCAACTTGATTTCACAATCGAGGAGGTAATCGAACTCGTTCACAAGCGCCAGGCTGTCATGTCACGAAAACATTCCGAAACTCCAACCAGGGGGAAAGCGAATGCCGGATAACGTGGCCGAAGTACAGGGGCTTTCCCGGAAATTTGGGCAGCAATTCGCGTTGCACAATGTCAGTTTGAACATACCCAAAGGACTCGTATGCGGCCTGGTCGGTGCCAACGGAGCCGGCAAGACCACGCTGATCAAACATTTGCTGGGACTGTTGAAAGCAAAATCCGGAACTGTACGGGTGTTTGGCCTGGACCCGGTTACCTGCCCCGTCGAAGTGCTGGGGCGAATCGGGTACTTGTCCGAAGAACGCGAAATGCCGGAATGGATGCGTGTCGACGAGTTGCTGCGATATACGGCAGCGTTCTATCCCGGATGGGATTGGAGCTATGCCAAGGAGCTGATTGAAACATTTGGGTTGGACGGACGAAAAAAAGTCAGCGCATTGTCCAAGGGAATGCGTGCTCAAACGGGTTTGATTGCGGCCGTGACCCATCGTCCGCAATTGCTGGTGCTGGACGAGCCGTCCACTGGCCTTGATCCGATCGTTCGGAAGGACATTCTGAACACGATCATCCGCACAGTTTCAGACGAGGGCCGAACCGTCATTTTTTCGTCGCATTTGCTGGATGAAGTCGAGTTGATGTCGGACCACCTGTTCATGATGGACGGTGGGAAAGTGGCCGTTCAAGGGGGACTGGACGAAATCAAATCGCGGCATCAGGTCGTTTCCGTTCGCTGGAATGGCAGTGGGAAGCAGCGGCAAATCGAATCGGTATTATCCACGGAACAATTCGGCGAGAGTTGGCGACTTGTTTGCGAAGGATCCAGCGATCAGGTTCGGCAGTGGATTGGTGAAGACGGTGGAGTGATCCTCAATCTGCGTAGTGCTTCGCTTCAGGAGATTTTTTCGGCCCGGGCGGGGCGGGCCGGAGCAGTGCAGGAAGGAACAATTGCATGCGCACACCAGTAGCTGCATTGTTATGGGAGTGCTGGCGACTCAGTCGGCAGGAATTGTTGTTGCGAATGGTGGGCGTCGTTTTCGCGATAATCGCCCTGCAGCTCGGCTCATTGGACCAGTCGCAACGGGCGATTTTGCCAATCGCGGTCATGCCGCTTCTGGCCGTAAACTGCCTGTTTTCGTTTGCCTGGACGGGAGGACTTGAATCCGCCAGCGGATTCGTTTTTTCGTTGGGTTTTGCCCGACCAGCCAAAACGCAAACGCTGGTCCTGGTGCCGCTTGCCTTTGTCACCGTTATGACATGGATTACATTTGCAGTCCCGGCATGGCTGATTGGGTGTTTGCAGGGGATTCACATGCCGGTTCTTGCTCCGGCATCGGCATTGGTGCTCGCCACAACCATCATGACGATGATCTCCTGGACGATTACGAACCGTTTCTTGCGGATTCTGGCATTGGGCACGGGCGGAATCGCCTTGTTCGCTGCCCCGATCATGATGATGTCCCTGGCCAATAGTGACAAAATCCTGACGAGCGTGGCCGCCGGCGAGTTCTTTCGATTGGGTGCCTGGTTCCATTTGATGGTTTTCGTTGCGATTTCTGTCGCGTCATGGGTCACTGTGCAAGCCGTGGAAAGGCAAAGGCACGGTGAATTTTTTTCTTTCAGTCTGCCAGGGTCATTCGGGCGGAAATCGTCTCCGGAGAGTGCTCGACTGGCCAGTGGATTTTCCCGTCCATTTACAGCACTGCTGTGGTTGGAATGGAAAAGGTTCGGAGCAAGAGTTTTGCAAACGGCGGTGGCGGTGGCCATCGCGGCGATCATTCTTTTTGTCGCGATCCATTACTGGTTGCCGGAAGACCAGCGAGGTGGTCGCATCGCGTTTTGCGCGATGTTTATCGCGGGGTTAAGCCCTCTGGTTCTCCAGATTATTGCCTGCGAGTCGGCGATTGGACTCAAATACCGGCAAGGGATTGCCCGAATGTCGCTGTTTGAGCTGGCCCGGCCAGTGACCAACGAGTCGATGTTGACGGCCAAGCTGGTGGTGGTTGCCGCGACGAGCCTTTTGGGCTGGCTTGGTGTGTTGGCTACAACCGTATTTGCAGTATGGCTGGAAATGGACTCCGACTCGTTTTCGCAGGTCGTCGCGAAAATCTCTGAACTCTGGCAGGCGACCGGTTGGCACTGGATCGGCTTGATTGCGATTCGCCTGGCGATGCTGTTCGTTTACACCAGCGCGGTCAGCATGACGCTTGGATTTCTTTTGTCCAGGTACACCGGGAAATTCACCATTGCGACAACATGTTTTTTCGCTGTCGCACTTGCCATGATTTGGGATTCCGGGAATGGATGGCGATTTCAGACGCTATGGTTGTGGCTGGGCGTTGCCTTGGCCATTGCACAGTCGTTGGCGTCCCTCTGGTTCATTCGGAAGTCGATCGTGACCCGGGCGATTGGTCGCGGCAGTTTGATCGTCGTGGTTGGACTTTGGCTGGGCAGCATGTATCTGGACTGGACCATCTGGCAAATGGTTTCTGCAGAATATCCCGTGAGAATCGCATCGCATGTTTTTGTTTCCGCCCTGTTGTCCCAGCTGATTCCGCTGGCCGTTATCCTGTCGCTCCCGCTTGCTTTGGGCATTCATCGGCATCAGTAGGCTGTGTTATCCTGAATCTCTGGGAACAGGTCCGGAATTCAGTGAGCAGAGCGAAGGAAAAAATGATCCACTGCATGGTCGCGTTGTTGTTCGTCAACCTTGCAGGCGATACCCAGGAACAAGTCCGGGGCGTCGACTGCGGCACGCTCCATGGCAAGGTGATGTGTGGGTATCAGGGATGGTTCAATTGCGAAGGGGACGGTGCGGGGCTTGGCTGGACTCACTGGACGAAAGACCGGTTCAAGCCATTTGCCCGGGACAATGTAAAAATTGATCTTTGGCCGGACGTTTCGGAACTGGGCCAGGCCGAACGGTTTGCCACCGGATTCAGTCATGTCAATGGACAACCCGCGGAGGTCTTTAGTTCCTTCAATCGCGAAACCGTTTTGCGGCACTTTCGCTGGATGCAGGAATACGGAATTGACGGCGCGTTTGTCCAGCGGTTTGCAATTGATCTGGACGACGAATCGGTTTTGCGGCATCGAAACACGGTTTTGAAAAACGCGGCCGAAGGTGCGCAACGTGCGAAGCGGTGTTACGCAGTGATGTACGACTTGACCGGATTGAAAGCTGAACAAGTGAAAGGCATCTGCACGGACTGGCAGGCATTGCGCAAAACGCTGAAAATCTCGCTTGATTCGGCTTATCTGCATCACAACGGCAAGCCTGTGGTGGCGGTCTGGGGCGTCGGTTTTGGCGATGGCCGAGCGTATTCGCTTGTCGAGTGCAAAGACCTGGTTAGTTTTCTGGTTGCCGATGGTTGCAGCGTGATGTTGGGC
>JAYVKA010000568.1:0-9409 GCA_043768885.1 Planctomycetota bacterium | reverse complement strand
TTCTATTTCGATTCGTCGCCAGCTTCTTGTTTTTCCTTGTTCTTCGGCGGGACGGCTTGTGCGGCGAGGTGGTCATAGCGGGCGCGCAGGTCTTTTGCTTTTTCGGGATAGGCATCGGCAACGTTTTTCTTTTCGGCAATGTCGGCGGCGAGATTGAAGAGTTCGACTTCTTCGGAATTCTGCCTTGTCAACAACTTCAGTTTCCAGTCGCCCACGCGAATCGCTCCCCGACTGGGCGTTGTGTTTAGCAGAATCTCTTCGTGCGGAGACGGCTTGCCTGCCGTCAACGTTGGCCAGAGATCTCGACCGTCGAGGGGCAAGGGCTGCTTCTCTTTTGTCAGCGAACCGCCAGCCAATTGAATCAGTGTCGGAAACCAATCGACCATGTGCAGCGGCTGGTTGTTGCGGCTGCCAGCCGGAACGTGGCCATCCCAGGTCGCAAAGGCGCACACTCGAACGCCTCCCTCATATAGCCCCCCTTTCCCACCGCGCAAGGGCGTGTTGTCAGTGACTTTCCCGGGGCCCGGGCCGCCGTTGTCGCTGGAAAACACAAACAAGGTTTGGTCTCGCAGGCCTTGACGCTCCACCGCATCCACAATCTGGCCGACCGCTTCGTCCATCGCCGCCAGCATGCCAGCCAGTTTGCGTCTCGGCTCGGGCAGGTCGCCGTAGGGAGTCATGTATTCTGCCGGAACCTGGAACGGCGAATGCACGGCGTTGAACGGCACGTAAAGAAAAAACGGCTGATCGCCTGATTGTTCACCAATCATTTTCACAGCCTCGGCGGCTATCAGGTGCGTGTTGTATCCTTCCTCCTGCAATTGGTCGCCGTTGCGAAACCAGTCGAGTTTGCCATCGCGTTGGCGCGTGAAATAATCGAGCGCGCCGAAGTAATGACCGTAGGCATGATCGAAGCCGCGTTG
Organism: Planctomycetota bacterium; assembly: GCA_043768885.1. Lineage (GTDB taxonomy): Bacteria > Planctomycetota > Planctomycetia > Pirellulales > Pirellulaceae > BJ22. The sequence continues at coordinate 8,486 of JAYVKA010000568.1, read as the reverse complement.
GTTTGGCAGGTACGCCTGTTCGAAATCTCCCAGATGCCACTTTCCACTGATGATGGTCTTGTAGCCCGCATCGCGGAGCGCATCGGCCAACGTGCGCTCGTCCAGCGGCAAGCCAAACGAAGCTCCCGGCGTGATGACACCGACCTGCAAACCATGTCGCATCGGATATCGGCCCGTCATCAATGCCGCACGTGTCGGCGAACAGACAGGCTGGGCGTAAAACGATTCCAGCACCGTCCCGGCCGCGGCGAGCTTGTCCAGCTGCGGCGTCTTGATCTGTTTGCCACCATTGAATCCGCAATCGGCATAACCCAGGTCGTCGGCCATAATGAAAACGATATTCGGCCGTGGCGCACGATCTTCTTCCGCGGCGCATGCCTGGTCAACGGCAAACAACATTACGAGGGTGGCGACCGGTACGAACTGGCTGTTGCGCCTCATTGGATTCACTTCCGGTACCGGGACGATGTTGGGCTTTCATTGTCGTCGGCTAAATGAGAATGGACAAGCAAGACGCGAAAGGGTTCGATTTTCTAGACAGGATCGACAGGATGAACAGGATTTCTTGTAGCTGGAATTCTTTGAATCATGTTGATCCTTTCAAAAAAAACAGCCTAATTCGACCATTGTCCTGATGTACCAGATGCCTGGTTCTCCGTAGTACACGCTGACTTGGGCTTGGCTCTTTACAAACGCGTTACGCGTTTTTGCGTTTTGTGGCGGATCCGGGTTGTTCGAAGTCGTTAGAATCAGGAAGCAAAGATGTCCATCACCTTTTTTCAGCCAGGTTATTTCGTGCTCAAATCAATCATTGTTTCCATCGTCAGTGTTTTCGTCGCCGTTGCCTTGTGCAGCGGGCAGGAACAATCAGGTCCGGTCACGAATGGCGGCAACAAATCCGCAGGCGAATTTGAGAAGACGATACGACCGTTTCTTGTGAAATACTGCTCCGACTGCCACGAACCCGGAAATATGGAGGGGCTCGAATTTCTTGAGCCCGTGACCGAAGACGATCTTGCCGGACAGCGGGGAGTCTATGCTGCAGTAGTCGAGCAACTTGAGAACCACTCGATGCCGCCCCCGGGAAATTCTGATCAGCCGTCGGACGCAGAGCGGAAGACGGTAACGGACTGGATCAGGAAAACTCTTGATCTGAAAACGTCCGACACTGACCGGATCGCCCAATACGTCGTCGAAGCGTACGAGGACAAAAAAGGGAATCTTTGGTTTGGGACAACAGCAAATGGTGCCTTGCGTTTCGATGGAAAAGCACTGACCTGGTTTTCGACCGCTGATGGATTGCCCAGTACAGTCGTCTCGAGCTTTGCCGAAGACAAAGACGGAAACCTGTGGATGGGGACTCACGAAGGGATCTGCAAATACGATGGCAAATCAATAACAAATATGTGGAGTACAACGGGTCGGCACGACCAGGGAGAAGGCTGGATGGGTGTTCGATCAGATCGGGCAGGAAACATCTGGACCAGCACGAACAATGGAGTCTTCCGCTATGACGGAACTTCATTTTCCGAGTTCAAACTTCCGATCGACAAAAAAGAAATCTCGACTTACAGCATTACTCCGGGAAAAGCTTCACTGGCTCTGGAAGACAAGGATGGCAACCTTTGGTTTCGAACTGACGGCTCCGGCGTACTCAAATTTGATGGGAATTCATTCACCCGTTTCACCAGTAAAGATGGCCTGTGCAGCAACAACGTCAACGCGATCATGGAAGACAAGCAAGGCAACATTTGGTTTGCGTGTATGCAGTCCTACCAACCGGAGATGACCGGAGACGGTGGAGTTTGCCAGTATGACGGAAAGACTTTCACCAGGTTTCCAGAAGTCAAAGGGCTGAGCGAAAACGACATATATATGATCTACGAAACTAGAGCGGGTGACATTTGGATCGGAGCAACGGGTGTTGGTGCCTATCGCTATGACGGAAAAGAGTTCACTTTGTTCGATGAGACTGACCGGCACCACTGGACTCGCAATTTTGGACTTCAGGCAATGCTGGAAGACCGCCATGGTACGCTTTGGTGCGGTTTCTCTGGCGGACTCTTTCGCTTCAATGGCAAATCCTTTATGAGTGTCACGAAAGATGGGCCTTGGCGGTGACGAGCCTTGGCAGTGACGATTATGCCCATGAAGCTTCTTCTGAGAAAAAATGAAAACGGTAATTTCAAGATTCTTTTTCGCCTGCTTGTTAATGGGCTTTTGCGCGATTCTCCAGGCCCAGGAAGGCACACTTTCGCCCGATTTCAGGAAATCAACGATTGGCGAACTGTCAGCACGAATGAATGACTTTTATGTCGAACCAACCCTGGCTCTCAAAGTAAGCGAACATCTGAAGCAGCAACTTGAAGCTGGTCATTTTGAGGATGTAACGGATGCAGCAGGTTTTGCTGAGTCTTTAACAAAAGAAATCCAGTCCATCAGCAAAGACAAGCACTTGTTGATCAGGCCAGTCGCTCAAACGCCGGGGGTGAGGTCAGGTTCCACGGAAGACTTTCTAGCCAGACACCGAGGTCGTATTGCCCGAGATCGTGAAGAAGCTGGTGGGTTTAAGGAAGTCAGGATTCTGGACGGCAATGTCGGCTACCTGGACATTCGAAGTTTTCCCCCTCTGCATGTTGGACGCGACTACGCCGATAGCTATATGCAATTACTCTCCGGATCGGATGCGATCATTATCGACCTGCGGGAAAACGGTGGTGGACACCCGGAAATGGTCCAATATCTTTGCAGTTATTTCTTCGGTGAGCGTGTACATCTCAACAGCCTGTACTGGAGAGAAGGTGATCGCACACAGGAATTCTGGTCGCTCGAAGAAGTCACTGGAAACAAAATGCCCGATGTGCCTTTGTTTGTCTTGACGAGCGGAAAGACGTTTTCGGGGGCCGAGGAATTTTCCTACAACATGCAGACTCAAAAACGGGCAACGCTGATCGGTCAAACAACACGAGGAGGCGCAAACCCGGGACGGATTATGCGGCTGAACGACAAACTTGAAGCGATCATCCCCGTTGGAAAAGCCGTCAACCCAATCACAAAGACCAACTGGGAGGGTGTGGGCGTCGTGCCTGATATTGAGACGTCCGTTGAGGATACGCTTGAGAAGGCCCACGAACTGGCAAAAGTTGCGGCCAAGAAACATGGATCCGACCGAAAGCAACGCCACGAGGATCTATCGGCCAAATTGGTCGATATTTTGGATTCCTATGATCCTGAAACTGGCGACGAGTCTGTTTATCAGATTTTGAAACAATGCGAACAAGCTGGCCTGCTGGGACGGGAAATGATCAACGGTATTGGGTACGAGTACCTGATGAATCTCAAGATACCGAAAATCGCCGCAGGGATTCTTCGAGCCAACACTTTACTTTTTCCTGATGTGCCCAATGTATTCGACAGTTACGCAGAAGCGTTGGCCATGAATGGAAGAGTGGATGAGGCTGCGAAGAACTACCAAAAGGCAGTTGATATCGCCAAATCCACGAATGACCCGGAACTAAAGGGCTTTGAAGATAATCTTCAAAAATCATTGGAGCAAACAAGAAAGAAGTAGGCCAGAATGAAACCAATCGTATTGTATCTTTCAAATTTTGTTGCCTTCCTGTTACTGATCCTTTCTTTCGTCTTGACTACCCATAGTCAAGCCGAAAACCGAACTGACGGGCCTAACCGGACCCGCAACTTTGGACTCCAGGCAATGCTGGAAGACAGTAATGGAACACTGTGGTGCGGATTCTCCGGTGGACTCTTTCGCTTCAACGGACAATCGTTTTCCAACGTCACAGAGGACGGCCTCAGGGGCGTGAAAGCTTCACAGGAACAACAGGAACAGGAAGTCGAGAAAATTCTGGAGGCCCCCGACGAATGGCGTGCTGAACAAATACCATTCCCGCTTTCCTTTGCGCCATCGATCAATTTCAACGGCTACGAAGACATCCGGTTTGCCCCAGGCTGGTCTCAACCCGACAGCCCTGAGTTCTGGACCTACAAGTTTGTCTGGCAGATTGATGAAGACCCTCAATTGTCGGAAGAGCGGCTTGCCGACCTGCTCGAAACCTATTTTGACGGACTGTCTCGAGCGGTGGCCCCGGGGAGCGGGCTGGATCGCGACACTTTGCAAAAGCCAGTCGCCGTTTTTATCCAGGACGGTGACGGCTTCCGGGGCAGGCTGCGGATCTACGACGCCTTCAAAACCAAAGACTGGATTTGCCTGAATGCCCGGGTCCAAAGGGCAAACCGCGGCGACAAGTACCTGATTGCCGTTGAGATATCGCCGAAACCGTTTGATCACGAAGTCTGGACCGAACTCGAAAAGATTCGGGTGAAGGGTTCCGGCAATGTTGATGTTTCGACCGGCGATTGAGATCCTGGTCGTTTTCGAACCCCGAGTTATGCAGCTACAACATGAAGAACACTGTGGGCTCAGACGTCCGTAGGTCGGGCACTCTTGCCCGACTCACAACTTGCTTCAGATGAAGACGGGCAGGAGTGCCCGTCCTACAATTTCGATTTGTTCCTCAACTTGGATTCCAAACATGAATCGTATAGTCGCCTGTTGCCTCACGCTGCTTTTCCCTGCCGTTTTGTTGACATCCTGTAATGGACAGGAAACGACAAACCGGCAAGACGGCACTGCTGTTCAGTCAAAATCAGAACTTGACGAGACAAGGCTAAAGGAAATTCAGCAATCGAACTACGAGAATGGGCTCGAGTTTTTGCATCGCACGAAACCAATCAGCCAATTCGTGCGAAGGATACTTCAGGATAGCGGTGGCAATCTGTGGTTCGGCACGAATGGCGACGGGGTCATTCGTTTCGATGGGGAGAATCTCGAGTACTTCTCCATCAAAGAAGGCTTCGGTGGTGTTGCGGTGCGGAGAATCGTCGAAGATCAGAAAGGCAATGTCTGGTTCGGCTCTGAAGGGGGGCTTACCAAATATGACGGCAAGTCGTTTGTCAATTTCACCGAGCAGGAGGGCCTGATCGGCAACGACGTTTGGAGCATGGCTGTCGACAGCAAGGGCATAATCTGGATCGGTACTATGCAGGGTGTATGTCGATTCGATGGAGAAGCGTTTACTCCGTTTGACCTGCCGGAGTCTGCCCCGGATCCTGAACGAGGTGTGACAAGTGCCAAGAGCGTCCACTCGATCATGCAAGACAGTCAGGGAAGAATGTGGTTTGGAACCAATGGCGGCGCGTATATCCATGACGGCGAATCCCTGACCAATCTTTCCGAGAAGGATGGACTTTGCAGTAACGCTGTGAACGACATTCTGGAAGACGACGACGGAAATTTCTGGTTCGCCACGCATCACAACGGAGTTTGTCGTTGGGACGGAAAATCATTCACCCACTTTGGCGCAGAAGTCGGGGTTGAAGGCACTGAGGCGTGGAGCCTGTTCAAAGACAATGCCGGAAACGTCTGGTTTCCCGTAGAGAATTTTGGCGTGTACCGCTACGACGGAGAGTCTTTTTCCAATTTCCAAAAAGCGGAGGGACTTTCCAGTGGTGCGATCCAGTCCTTCTTTGAAGACCGGGAAGGAAGGTTTTGGTGCGGCGGTTGGTTGGGATTGTTTCGTTACGACGGGAAATCCTTTTTGAGTGTTACGAAGGAAGGACCATGGAAGTAAACAGAGTTCGACCTGGAATTTGCCCGATCACGATTGAGCAAAACCGAATCAAAGCATTTGGTCATTCATTTCAATGGCCAGGCGTTTCGCCAATCTGCGGCAATCTGCGTTTATCTGCGGTCAGCAGGATTTTTCGCCAAGCCAGGCTTGACCGCAGATCAGACAGATGGGCTCAGCTCTTTGAAAGTCGATAAACGACAGGACGCCGGTCGTCGGCGTTCGCAAGATTCCGGCGAATACCATTACGGCTGAATTCGAAGCGATGCATTGTCCGCGAAATGACGATTGCCGTTACAGGAAACGCGTGGGTGTCTCGCAGGTTCGGTGGTTTGAGACCCGCATTATCCACCGGTCAATCTCGCTTCGCTGGACTCATTTGCGGGTCGATGTTGGGAGGGATAGTTGACGATCTTGTCCCATTCGTCGGCGGTGGAGCGGGCGACGAAGGCTGTGAGGGGGCCGTCGCCGATGTTGAAGACTTCGTGGGGGACACCGGGCTCAATAAAAATGAAATCGCCCGTTTGGTTGATCACCGAGTCCTTCAGGTCCGGGCCGAAGTCATGACGGACTTTTCCCTCGACGATATACAACATGACTTCAAACCCGTCGTGAATGTGGGCATAGGCAATTGCCCCCGGCGGGACAGTCGCGATATTGACCGACAGATTTTTCGCGCCACAATTTCGACCCGAGAGCCCCTGCTGATACTGGATGCCGTTCCATCCCCGTTGGTGTTCGAGATCCGAGCGAAGCACATGGATTCCTTCGTGTGTCTCAACCAATTCAGGCAGTACCGACTGGTCTTCGTTCATGGGTATCCCTTATCCTTCCGCAATCGCGTGCAAATGTCTTTTGGTTCGAATCCAAGTATATCGCCCGCCTGGATCCGGCAGGGATCGTCCGTCACGAATTGATCACTTTTTTGATTGCTGCGTTTTTGTTGCGCAGGTCCGGGCCGCCTTCGAGAACAGATTTGAGGTTGGCGAGGTAGAACGTCCAGCCTTCTCCGCAGCCGACGAAATAGCTGGTGCGGGAGTTGTCGTCGGTCGGGATGTGCTCCTGGGTCAGCTCGACGATGTTGGTGCCCAGTTCGTTGACGATTCGAACCGTAACGATCATCGGGTCATGAAAAGTGAACTGGCATTGGTCGATGCCATTCGCTTGCCGGATTTCGCCACGCAGGTTGGCTTCGTCCCCCCAGCCGTGCCAGCCCCAGAGATAGCGGTCGCCCGATTGGTTGAACTCGTCTCGCGCGTGAACCAGGCTGTCGGGACCGTTGGTCTCGGCGGAGCGGAGGAACCAGCTCTCGATTCCCGCGCGCGTCATCCACGCCCGGTAAATCTCTTCGACCGTCGCGCTGACGGTGATCCGTTTTGTGAACCGGGTCCAGTCGCTCATCGTATTCGCCTCACTTTTTTGGAGATCGCGTTCGCCTTCGGCTGACGGTTAAACGAATGGTAATCGACTTGGGCTCGGCCAGACAGTAGAAAAGCCGCTGAATCGTCGTGTTGTCGGGAAGCTAATTCATTTTTTCGGCCTGCCAATCAGGCTGGATATTTTTGTGAATTGAGGGGCGGTATCATGTTAGGGTCGCGGTTTGCTCCGAAATCCAATGTTTGTTTTGGATCGCCGAGCGATCAACGACCATCTTGCGAGTACTGGTATGCCTGCGGACGTTCGGCCCATTTCGCCTGTCAGTGACGTTGAAGAAATCGACGCCTTGCGGGCTGTTGTCGAAGGGACGTCGGGCACAACCGGAACTGCCTTCTTTGAAGAGCTGGTCCGACATCTCGCTCGGGCCATCGATGTGCGGCACGCACTGGTTGCCGAGTTGGCGGAACAGAAAACCAGAGTCCGTACGCTGGCCGTCTGGGACCGTGATCACCTCGACTCCAACATCGAGTACGATCTCGGTGGAACTCCCTGCAACGATGTCGTCAACGGTTCACTGTGCCATCACCCGGATCATGTCGCCAGCACTTTTCCGGAAGACCAGCCGCTGACCGATTTGGGAATCCGCAGCTACCTCGGAGTCCCGCTGACCGATCATGAAAACAATGTGCTGGGCCACCTGGCGGTCTTTGACGAGCGGCCGATGCCGGCGGAACCACGCCGGTTGTTCATTTTCCGAATCTTTGCAGCGCGGGCCGCTGCCGAACTGCTTCGACTTCGCCTCGATCTCCAGTTGACCGAGAGCGAACATCGTTACCGCGACTTGTTTGAGCAGGCACCCATCCCCTATGTCTATGAAGAGACCGATACGCGATTCGTTTCCGTCAACGAGGCTGGGATGAAGTTGCTGGGTCTTCGCCCCGAAGACGTTCCGGGAACGTACGGCATGTCGCTCGTCGCAGACAATCCGGCCAACCGAAAACAGCTAGACAAGGCCTTTGACGACATTCGCATGGGTCGCGAACGGGGCCTGGTCGAACTGGAACTGCATCGCAAGGACAACGGCCAACCGGTCTGGGTGCAGTTCTGGTCGCGGCCGGAGCCTGATGGCAAACACACCCGCACGATGATCATCGACATTACCCAGAGGGTGTTGGCCGAACGGGAAAAGGCCCGACTGCAGTCGCAGAACGCATACCTTCAGGAAGAAATCAATTCGTCATTGAACTTTGACGAGATCGTTGGACGAAGCACGGCACTTGCCGCTGTTCTGGATCATGTCCGCGCCGTCGCGCCGACCGATGCTTCGGTTCTGATTACCGGTGAAACGGGAACGGGCAAGGAATTAATTGCCCGGGCCATCCATTCGTCGGGGCGGCGAAAAGGAAAACCGCTGATCAAAGTCAATTGTGCGGCGTTGCCTGCCGGTTTGATCGAAAGCGA
>JAYVKA010000567.1:0-3776 GCA_043768885.1 Planctomycetota bacterium | reverse complement strand
AATTGCAGGGAAGTGAAACCGGAGTCGGCACGGTCATTGGATTTCCTCACGGCAGCCAGCCGACCGACCAGAAAGTTGCAGAATCCGAGTGGGCCTTGGACAACGGCGCCGTCGAACTCGACATGGTGGTCAACATCGGCAAAGTGCTCGGCGGAGACTGGGAGTTTGTTCGCCAGGACATCGCAGCCGTGGTGGAGTCTGGCCATGCACGGAAAGCGATCGTCAAGGTAATCTTCGAAACCGACTACGTTTCTGACGACGAACACAAAAGGCGGCTATGCGAAATCTGCACCGACGTCGGCGCAGATTTTGTAAAAACCAGCACCGGTTTTGGCTTTACGAAACGGATTGGCGGCGGGTACGACTATGCTGGTGCGACCGAACACGACGTCGCCTTGATGCGAAAATGCAGCGGACCGAAAGTCGAAGTCAAAGCTTCCGGTGGCGTTCGCGATTTTGCCCAGGCCAGTGCCTTCGTAAAACTTGGCGCAACTCGCCTCGGAACCAGCGCCAGCCAGGCAATCATCGACGGCAGCGGCACAGACAACTCCAGCTATTAGGCTACCTTTGAAGCAGGATGGACATCCCTGTCCGTCGGTTTTTTTCAACTACAAACCCAACATGTCCCGACACGATTTCGATTGCCTTGTAATCGCTCCTCACCCCGACGATGCAGAACTCGGCATGGGAGGCTCGATCGTGCGCATGATCGAACAAGGATTGAAGGTCGGCATTCTCGATCTCACATCCGGCGAACCAACACCGCACGGCAGCCTTGAAATCCGCCGCGCCGAAACCGAGGCCGCCTCCAAAGTACTCGGCGTCACCTGGCGACAAAACCTTGGGCTTCCCAACCGAAGCCTCGAAGCGACTCTCGATGCCCGTGGAAAACTCGCCGAAGTCTTTCGCGCGACTCGCCCCCGCTGGCTGTTCGCACCGTACTGGGTCGATGCCCATCCCGATCACGTTGCCGCAACGCAGTTGGTCGAAGCCGCCCGCTTCTGGTCCAAGCTGACCAAGAGCGCGCTGGCCGGTGAGCCGTGGCATCCGCATCGCATCTTCAACTACTTCTGTGTCCATTTGAAGCTGCACCCACAACCGAACTTCGTCATCGACATCACGCAGCAGTGGCCAGCCAAGCGTGACGCGATCGCCTGTTTTCAAAGCCAGTTTGTGACGGGTCGTGAAGCGATGGTCCCCTCGTTTCTGGAGCGTCTGGAGACCGAAGTCCGCTGGTGGGGCCAGTCGATTGGCGTCGAGTTTGGCGAACCTTTCGCATCACGTGAACCTGTAGGGTTAAGTGATTTTTCGCGGCTCGTCTGATTCTCCAGCCCGGTTTTGGTATCCAGTTGCTTCTCGCTAGCAGCCGCACATACGGACAACTCAACGCCGCCCGCATTGCTTTCCGTTTCGCCCGATTCGACTGATTCCAATGCCCGGAATCAGTGCAAGCCGCAAAATCAGGACGACGATAACAACTGACAGGTCCGTACCATCGCGCGTTCCATGCGCCCGGTCCGGTTTTTCCGCAACAGGCGACCAAAGCGTCCTTTTCAGCCGAGCCGATGCCGAACCTGTCGATCAGCTCCATTCCAGTCCGCCCACAGCGACGAACGAAAACGTCCGATGTTGTGCTGGTGCTCTGTGCGCTGATGTTGCCATTCATGCCGGGCTGCATGTTGTTACAGAATCACTGCCGCCGTCAGCCGGAATGCACGCCGGCCTGCCAGCCGTTGCCTCGAACAAATCTGGCGTTTCGCGAGTTTGGCGAACTGCCACCTGCCCGCTTCCCAAACACCGAAGGACATTGGACGCTCCAGCCGGTGATGTTCAACGAAGATATGCTGGTCCGTCCCCTGACGCTGGCCCAGTCGAGGGACTTGGCCGTCGCTACAAATCCAGGTGCCGTGTCGCTTCAGCAGGAAGCCGCCCGATACAGCCGCACCAGCAACAGCTCCAACACGATCACGCAGATTCTTCAGATGCAGGCCGCCCAGGTTCGCAACGACACTGCCGCCGACTCGATGACCGGCTGGTTCAATCTGCTCAAAGTCATGTTGCAACACGACGTCTTGATGCAGTCCGCCGAGCAGCTTGAGGAAACGGAGAAAACCGTGGCCCGTTTGCGCGAAGCAGGCCAGGCGATGACGTTTGATCTTGGAAAATTCGAACGGCAAAAAAACGAGCAAGACGACCAGCAATCAGTCCTCGCCGCCGGACAGCAGGACCTTGAAGGCCTCCTGCAGATGATGCTTCAAATTTCGCCCGACACAAACCACCCGATCATGTGCGACGCCAGAGGCCTTGAATCCTGGCGCCCCGCAACTGCTCCCGACGAACAGTCTGCGATTGCATTAGCCCTCGACAACCGGCAAGACCTTGCCATCCTCGTCCGCCTGTCCGAATCCCAGGACGTGCGAACCCTCGAAGCAACCCGCCAGGCCCTAAAAGAAGTTCACCCACTGATCGCATCGGCCATCAATCGCTCTTTCGGTGGTGGTCCGTTCAAACTGTTGCGGCTGAAATACCAGCTGGGAAAAGAACTCGAATCGCGCCGCCAACAAATTTGCGAAGTCGTCGAGCTGACTCGCGACAAAATTCGTTTGCAAGTCAACGAATCGCTCCACGCCATCGAGCGGCACGAAGCCGGAGTCCGTCTGCGTCAGGCATCGATCGCCAGTATTGATGCGTCACTGAAACTGCTCGATCGTGCATCAGCCGTGCGAACCGTTGAGCTTCAGGAACTGACCGACCTGAAAACCAAACGCCTGGAACTCCAGTCAGAACTGGTCGATCAAATGGTACTGCGCGAACTTGCCTGGATTCGCCTTTACAAAAGCCAGGGCCTCCTCTCCGGCCCCAACACCGAGTGCATTTGTCACCTGCCCGATTGAATCGCAGTTTCCGTTGAGGTCATACGGCGCGATCTATTTCGCTTGCGTGAATTTCATGTGCGGAATGGCCGAACCAATGAATTGCATGGCAACACCGGTGAAGATGCAACCAAGGTATACCGCAAGTGGAAGCATTAGCCCACCACGAGCCTGAAGCCCTGCCATGTCCACAACGCACAATACAAGCATCAGGACCAACAACAACTGGCCCAGCCCCATCACCCAGGCCCCAATCGACTTTTGATTTGCCATTTTTGTACCTTCCCAAAAAATCAGACTGAAATCTCCAAAACTGCACCTGCGAATGGATCCGGGCTTGCTATGCCCGCATCGGTTTGGCTGGCACGATTGGTTCCCAGTCCGATCCCATTTCGCCGGGTTTCAGCTGGACGACCCGCTCGATTTCGCTGGCCGAATAGCCCTTGTCGATCATCTTCAATTTCAACTGGGCCTGGTAGTAGTTCTTGCTGGTGACTTCGATCATCCGCACAAACCGGCACAGGAAGATCAGCGCCACCGGCGCGCCAATCCCGATAGCAAACAGCGGTATAACCATCCCGGTCCATGCACTGGCCTGCGCGACATGACTGGATTGTGCGACAAGAACTGAAAGATCCATGGAACTAGCCTCCCCAACATCTGCGTGACAACAATATCAGATCTGCAACCCGCCGAAGGTCATTCTACCGATCAGTCAAAATCTTTGCCAATTTGTTTTTGACTTTCAGGAAATCCGGAAATCCGCCAGGTTTTCTCAAAAAGTCATTTCCTGATGGCCTTCGCTGTCAAAGGCAAAAAGCCAAACGTGAAACTTCAATCGTTGAACCTGCGGGCCCCTCGGTGCCCGGATTTGTTATCTGTCAATCACATTTCACCTTCGGC
>JAYVKA010000566.1:0-7553 GCA_043768885.1 Planctomycetota bacterium | reverse complement strand
GTTCCTGGAACGGGTGGATGGTGAAACCGACTGCAAGCAATCCAACAATGCCATAGGCCCCCAGTTTGCATGCCAGCCTCGAACAGTTGCGTGTATCCAAAAAAAATGGAAGCACAAAATAGAAGGCGGAAATGCCGGCAAACACGACGCAGGTCATGGGCAACTCAGCGACCCAGAACGATCGGACGTAACCGATTGAGCCGGCGAGCAAGGCAAAACACCACAGAATGTCTCCAATGGAAAACCGGGAAACGGCTCGCCAGGAGGCGGCTCGGGTTGGGAGCGAGTCGATCGGATTGTTCATCGTCCCGTTTCCAAAGATGGAGAGTTACTTTTTCCAGAAATACGAAAACGCGCCCAACATTTCTCCGCGTTGGACGTCGTGACAGTCTTTGCAATCTTCGATAGCCCGGATCGCGCCAAGCATTCTCAGGCCGCTCCCGTGTTCTTCGACAACAATCATTTCCCCGTCGTTCAATTTGTCGAGGGCCGAAGTTTCAAAATCGTCCAGGCCCCGGGTTGGCACGTCACTGCTGGAAATCTCGTCCATTCGCGGCAGATGGTCCAGCACATAGACTTGCGGAGTGTCACGACCCAGCCAGCCGATCAATTCCAACTTTTCCAACTGCAGTTCCATTTCGCCATATTCCACGGGGCCGACAGGGTAATGAAACGCATGCTTAATGAATTGAATCTGACCAATTCTTGAAATGCGGGCGAGTGCCCCAGTCCCATCGGATGCAGAAAATTGACATAGGCCCTGCGATGAATGAACTCGAATCGGTTTTCAGGAAACCAACTCGGTTGAGTTTCAAATTCAAGAAAGAACTGCCGTTTTTCTCTGTCCGCATTTTCACGGCTCGATTCCTTTCCGGATTCTGTTTGCTTCTCCAACTGAAACGAAACAAGTGGCGACGGTTCCACATCCGGGATACGAAAAACAGAAGGGCGCCCGACAACGACGGCCAAACTGGGGGTGCGTACGAATTTCTCAAATTTGGCGCCGTGAATGTCTTTGAGGCCGTCCAACCACCGAGGTGCATGACGAGATTCAAACCAAGCTTCGAGTAGTTCCAATTCCTCGTTTGTCTCCAATGATGTAACCGGTATTGCGATGGGAAATTCTGCTTCCACCGGGGATTGATACTCAACCAGCCTGGCGGAAATGTCGGTGATTGGGAATTGTTCTCTTACTTCAAGCAGTCCCACGTACTGCGGATCGGGAAACAGTATCAGGTAAACCGGCGTCAGCAGAACCGTCACACACAACACGCCGGACGACCACCGAAAAGCGTGGCGATATGTGACCGTTTTGGAACCGGAGAAGTACAAGATGGAAATGAGCAACGACGACAGGCAGGCGAACAGATCGATCGGCTCGACGCAATTCATCAGAAATAAAATGAAAAAAATCGCCGTTCCAAAAACGGCAAACTTGGCGCCGATGTTCCAGGAGCTGTGAAGAGTTATCGAAAGGGGAAAGGCCAAGGCGATCAGCGAAAAAAACAAGACAAGCATCGCCGTTGGCAACACGTGAATTGTGGACATGGACTCTGCAAATCCGATCGACGCGACAATCAATGCACAAAGGCAAAACAAGTCGATGATGAAAAATGGTCGATACCGTTTTGCGGGTAGTGCCGGAATCGATGAAGACGCGGTGTTTGGGGGCATGGACGAAATCCGGAAGACGCATTGAATTGCCTGCCACACTCCCATCTTATACCACCACGATTGCCGATTCACCCCGTTCACACTCCGCTTCCGCCGGATTTATTCCGGCGGAGCGCCAACTGGCGGCTACAGGTCCCGGCATAAAAGCTGAATCTCAAAATCGGTTTCATCCCCTGCGACCAGGCGATATTATTCATCAAGGCCATCGCAATTTCTTCGGGAGCATCATTGATCCCGGCCCCCAGCAGCAAATGCATGTGATTTGAAAGCAATCCAATCCGGGACAACGGCCATTGATGCCTGGAGCAAGTTGCAATCGCCATTTTGCGAAACATGTCGAGAACCGAAGGTCGAGTTTCATAACCGCCCGGTTCCAATTCGACAACAATCTGCAACGAATGAATGAATTCGCCATGGCTGCTGCGGCGGGTGGCTGCCAAATCGACTGCCGGGTCGTGAAACTGGACTTGTTCGATAGTCGCCTGAACTTTTTCGTCGGCCATGATGTGCCGTTGAGGTTGTTTGGCGACGTAGGCGTCGATAATCTCCTTGTTCGATGTGCCAACGGACGTAATTCGATAGTTCCGTCTGAATTCAAGACTTTTTTCCGGGCGGCTTAGGTATTGCCAGCGCGCTTTGATGGACCGGATTATTTGGGAAGGAGCTGTTCCGGGTTTGCTGCTCACAAAAAACATCGCGACATTGGGCTCACGAAAAAGCCATTGCAGGATTCGCAATTCGCCTTTGGCAACCTCGGCGCGGAGGGCTTCGATTTGACCGGCTGGCGAGGGGAGGCTGAATTTGCCAAAGACCGATAGCGACCAATTTAACTGATACGCTGGCTGGCAATTGGATGGGAGATAGATCGGGACGGGTTGCATTGGAGGCGGCGCGTGTTGTTTGAGACGTTGCTCCCGCCCGGATAAACCGGACGGAGAGCCTGATGGCGACGGTGATAGATTGTAGCCGCCAGTTGTTCGCTCCGCCGGAATGAATCCGGCGGAAGCGGGAGGGGAGAGCGGGAAGGAGTGGAAGTTGATCCTTGGTTTTGAATCTGGCGGGATGGGGAGATGTTCGTGGTCTTCTTCGAATGCGATGCCGATTGGTATACTTGGAGGCAAATTTCAGATTTGTTGTTGAAGGGGCATCTTTTTGTCGAAAATTGCTTTTTTGTTTCCGGGCCAGGGGGCGCAGGCTGTTGGGATGGGGCGGACTTTGGTCGCGGGATTGCCGGCGGCACGAAGGCTGTTTGACCAGGCAGCGGAGATTCTTGGTTATGACCTGGCTGATGTTTGTTTCAACGGACCGGCGGAGAAACTGGACAGTACGGTTTACAGCCAACCGGCGTTATTTGTCTGCGGACTGGCTGCGGTGGAGAAGTTGACGCTGGAAAAGCCGGAAGTGGTCGAA
The DNA here is from genome assembly GCA_043768885.1 of Planctomycetota bacterium. Lineage (GTDB taxonomy): Bacteria > Planctomycetota > Planctomycetia > Pirellulales > Pirellulaceae > BJ22. Next base: position 4,469 of record JAYVKA010000566.1, on the reverse strand, counting down.
GGCTGCCAGGCGGCGGCGGGATTGAGTCTGGGAGAGTACACGGCGCTTGTGTTTGCCGGTGCGATGGATTTCGAAACGGGGCTGCGCGTTGTCCAGGAACGGGGCCGGGCGATGCAGGATGCGGCGGATGCGACGCCGAGTGGAATGGTCAGCGTGCTGGGGATGGAACGGGACCAGATTTCCAAATTGTGCGATGAAGTTCGAAAGGACGGAGAAGTTCTTCAAATTGCCAATCTGCTTTGTCCGGGAAACATCGTGGTGTCGGGAAGTCTTGCGGCGGTTGAGCGGCTGGGGCCGGCGGCGGAGGCGGCGGGTGCGATGCGAACTATTCGACTGGCGGTTGCCGGTGCGTTTCACACTTCGTTGATGCAGCCCGCGGTGCAACGACTGGAGAAGGCTCTGGCCAGTGTCACCCTTAAGTCGCCCCGGCTCCCGGTTTGGTCGAATGTCGATGCGCGGACTCACTCCCATCCCGACGAGATCAAGTCGTTGCTGGTCCAACAAGTCTGCTCGCCGGTAATGTGGGAGGACGGGATTGTGTCGATGCTGGGTGAAGGGTGCGACATGTTTTACGAAGTCGGTCCTGGTCGGGTGCTGCGGGGATTGCTGAAAAGGATTTCCCGGAAAATTCCCTGCGAAGGAACGATAGACGATTGAAGCCCGAAGCCTGTTGTTGAACTAGAGATTCGGCTAAGATCCTGCGGTTGTTTGCCAGGTAATTGATTCGACAGTCCAGGTTTTTTTTCGTTTAACCGTCAGCCGAAGGCGCACGTACCAGCGTACGCCTTCGGCTGACGGTTAAACGAACATGGTTTGGCGAAGGCAAGCGAATCGGCATTTTTTGTTGCCTGGAATTCGTTGATTTTTTTGATTGGGTTGGTATGAGTCTGGAAGGTTTTCGAGTCGATTTGTCGGGACAGACTGCGATTGTGACCGGTGCCTCGCAGGGACTGGGGAAATCGATGGCGATCGCGTTGGGAGCGGCCGGAGCACGGGTTGCCTGTATCGCCCGGAATGCGGAGAAGCTGGCGGATACGGTTTCGCAAATTGCTTCAGCGGGCGGACGGGCCGAAGCGTTTCCTGGCAGCGTAAGCGATCGCGAAAGTGTCGATGCGATTGTCGAAAAAGTTGCCGAGGGATGGGGGCGGCTGGATATTCTGGTCAACAACGCCGGAATCACCCGAGATACTTTGTTGCCAGCGATGAGCGATGAGCAATGGGATGATGTGATTCTGACCAACTTGCGGGGTGCGTTTTTGTTTTGCCGGGCCGCCAGCCGAATCATGATGCGGGCCCGCTATGGCCGGATCATCAATATCAGCAGCGTGTCCGGATTGATCGGAAACGCCGGGCAGACGAACTACTCCGCTTCGAAAGCGGGATTGATCGGATTGACCCGGAGCCTGAGTAAGGAACTCGCAAAACGGAAAGTTACGGTAAATGCCGTGGCGCCTGGATTTATAGAGAGCGACATGACACAGGCCCTGGGCGATGCTATTTTGGGCGAAGTGAAAAAGAAAATTCCAGCGGCGAGAATGGGAACGGCGGACGATGTTTCGGCATGCGTATTATTCCTTGCCAGCAATGCCGCGAGCTATGTGACTGGGCAGGTTTTGACGGTTGATGGCGGGATGACTGGCTAGGGGACAGGGCCCCGCTATTGGGACTTCAACGTTATTTTCGTCGAATTGACGCAGGCTGGTCGGCGTGCCGACTGGTCAAATGGCGACTTGTGAGGATAATCCTGCGAATCCAGGACTCCGGGAGACGATCGGGAACCAAGAACAGAATTGAGGTCGTCAAATGGCCGAACTGGGGTCAGGGTCCGGTTCTTCCCTGCCTTGACCCTGCTTGCGGGAATTGGCTATCCTGTTCCGCTGGCAAATGAACTTTCATTCGGGGAAGCAGGGCCATCCCGGCCTTCCCGATTCGTATCCATACAATCCAGATTTCAAACAACCAGAGGAGGCCGATTTACATGTCATCGGTCGAAGAAAAAGTAATCGATATCGTTGCCGAGCAATTGGGTGTCGAGAAAGACAAGATCACTCGCGAATCCAACTTCGTAAACGATCTGGGGGCAGACTCGCTGGATACCGTCGAGCTGGTAATGGAACTGGAGGAAGAATTCGATATCAACATCCCTGACGAAGCAGCGGAGAAAATCCAGACTGTGGGCCAGGCAATCGATCACATCGAGAAATCAGGCGACTGATTTTCGGCCGGGTTCCAGGTTTCGTGTACTACTGCTGTACGGGCATCACGGTTTGCGGATATGAAACGACGCGTCGTAGTCACAGGGCTTGGGCTCGTTTCGCCGCTGGGATGCACGGTGAACGAATGCTGGCGGCGTTGCCTGGCCGGTGAAAGCGGAATTCATCCTGTCACTGTTATCGATGTGACCGATTTGAAGGTCTTCATCGGGGGTGATATTCCCGAATTCGATCCGTCGAGGCATCTTGACCCCAAAGACGTAAACCGGATTGACCGGTTTGCACAGTTCGCGATTGTTGCCGGACTGGATGCGGCGCGCGATGCGGGACTGGATTTTGCCGGCGACACATCCCGAACCGGGATCGTGCTGGGTACAGGGATTGGCGGTCTTCCAACGATGGAAGAGCAAGTAACCAAGATGAATGCCAAGGGCCCCAGTCGCATTTCACCGATGACGATTCCCAAGTTGATGTCCAATGGAGCGGGCGGCAACCTTGCAATCTATCTTGGAATCCGCGGACCGAACTACAGTGTTGCCACGGCCTGTGCCAGTGCGACCAACGCGATGGGAAATGCGCTGACACATATTCGGGATGGGTTGTGCGACACGATCATCACTGGCGGCACCGAGGCTTGCATCACCCGAATCGGAATGGGCGCTTTTGCGAACATGAAAGCCCTCTCGTTCCGAAATGATGATCCGGCCAGGGCCAGTCGTCCCTTTGACATGGGACGCGATGGTTTTGTTTTTGCGGAAGGTGCGGGACTGCTGATCTTTGAAGAACTGGAACACGCCAAAGCCCGCAATGCGAAAATTTATGGTGAAGTGATAGGCTACGGAATGACTTGCGATGCCGGGCATATTACGCAACCGGACGAGAATGGAACCGGTGCAGCCGCATCGATGCGGATCGCCCTGGAGGATGCAGGAATCACACCCGACAAAGTCGATTACATCAACGCCCACGGAACGAGTACTCCGTTGGGTGACAAAGCCGAGACGATTGCGATCAAAAGCGTTTTCGGTGACCACGCGAAAAAGCTTTCAATCAGCAGTACGAAAAGCCAGCTGGGGCATTCGCTCGGAGCCAGTGGCGGCCTGGAGCTGGTGTTGAGCTTGATCGCGATGCAGGAATCGATTGTTCCGCCGACTATCAACCTGACTGATCCAGATCCGGAATGCGATCTGGACTACACGCCGAACGACCCAAAGAACCGCAAACTGAATTGCATCATGAGCAACAGTTTCGGTTTCGGCGGTCATAACGCCAGCATCGTCGTCGGCCGCTACGAAGGCTAAACAGAGCCTCGGCAAATACCTCTGGATATCTCTTTCGATCTATCCGTGTTCATCTGTGTCCATCCGTGGTTAGGGATTTTCAACCACAGATGAACACAGATATACACGGATTGGAAAAAATGGACGTTGGATCGCGCGAGCGAACAACGACCAAGACCCAATCAGGCCAAATCTGGTGAAAATTGGAGGCAATGGTCATTCGCATATCACCAGGCGAACAATTTCCGGTCATAGTATTGGTTGTTTGCCGGGAATTGTCGCTGGTGATTTTGCTGCAGCCAACTGTGTCCCGGCGTCGAATCGATTCTCGACGGGCAATTCCAAATGGAATTCTTGGTAACTGCGATTTTCATCCTTGGCTTGCTTGGCTTTGCCCTGCTCGGCTTTATCGTTGCGCTGAAATGGTTGTTTTCGGCGCCCAAAGATGAGGCACCTTCAACGATTCGCTCGCAACGGTTTATGGGCGAGGACGCGATTGGGGCCTGCCACCTGCTGAATCATCTGTATTCTGAAAAGCAGATAACGACAGAATCGTACAAGAGAATTCGGGGGATTATCGAATTCAGGTTCGGCTCGATGGCCAGCTTGCCCAGCCGGATAGCGCTGCGAGACGACGAAACGGTTGAGGAAACGTCACCAGCAGAATTTGCTGCGGAACCCGAAGTTGTCGTTCCAGCAATCGCTGAGATACCAACCAGTCCGCCTGAGTTCGCTGCGCCGGCGGTCTCACTGTCAGCTCCGGAATCAGTGCCGGTGGCTGAAGTAATCGCGTCCAGTACTCCCGCTCCGGCACAAGCACCATGGGAAATGCCGGATCCACCACCGCGCGAACCTCGCAAGTCGTTTAACGATGTTCTTGCCGCGTTCATGCAGGAGAAGAATATCCGTTGGGGCGAACTGGCCAGTGGAATTCTGATCGTCGGCAGCGCGGTCGGCCTGGTCGTCAGCTTGAGAA
>JAYVKA010000565.1:0-6378 GCA_043768885.1 Planctomycetota bacterium | reverse complement strand
CGGTCGATGGTTACGTGATTCAAAAGATGGTGCAGCAGGGGGCCAGCGTAAATCCGGGCCAATTGCTGTTCGAAATTGCCGACCTTTCCTCGGTTTGGATTGAAGCCGAAATCTACGAACGCGATATCGCAATGCTGCATGAAGGCCAACAGGTCAACACCACGGTAGACGCGTACCCCAACCAAAATTTTTCGGGAACGGTTGCGCTAATCTATCCCGAAATGCAGATTGCAACTCGCACGAATCGGGTCCGCTTCGAAGTCGACAACGCCGAGTTGTTATTGAAGGCGGGCATGTACGCCACGGTCAACTTTGAGGAATCGATCCAGCAAAGCGAACCATTTCATTCGATTCTGGTTTCATCGCTAAAACCACCGCTCGATCCGGCGGCGGCGATTTTGCACCAATCGATTTGCCCGGTGACCGGAGCGAAACTTGGCAGCATGGGAGATCCCATTCCGGTGCTTGCCAACGGTCAGACTGTTTACCTCTGTTGCGCGGGCTGCATAGGAGCCATCGAAAAACGTCCCGATTACTATTTGTCGCGCATCCGAACGGTTACTGACAGCGGAGTACTGGCAGTTCCCGAAACCGCAGTTATCGATACGGGCGATCAAAAAATCGTTTACGTGGAACGCGAGAAAGGCGTTTTTGAGGGACTGGAAGTCAAGCTGGGACCGAAGGTGGACGGCTACTATTCGGTGGTCTCGGGTTTGTTGCCAGGCGATCAGGTTGCGGCCGCCGGTGCGTTTCTGATTGACGCGGAAACGCGACTCAATCCTGCTGCCTCCGCCGCCTATTTTGGTGCCGGTGGTGGTCCTTCCGGCGGTCCGGCCGGAGCCACTTCAACAACCGCTACAACGGTTCCAGGACCAGATTCTTCTGCGGACGGATTGCCCCAGATGATTCTTCCGCCACCTGGAATCATGCCATCTGCATCGAACAATTCGAAACAGTCTGCACCCGACGCTTCGCCGTCACTTTTGACGGCTGAACAACTTGCAAACATTGGAAAGCTCAGTCCGGAAGAACAGCAACTGGCGATGCTGCAAGTGCTTTGTCCGATCACCGACATGGCTTTGGGCTCGATGGGCCTGCCAATGTCGATCCTGGTGGCCAACGAAAAAGTGATGATTTGCTGCGCAGGCTGTGAAGACATGGCCAAGCGGGATGCTGCCGGGACTTTGGAAAAAGTCAATCGCTGGAAGTCCGAAAATCAAAAGGCAAAAAAGTAGCATTCCATGATCGAAAAAATCATCGAGTATTCCGTTCGAAATCCCCTCATCATCTGCTTCCTGGCAGCGGGACTGGTCGCATGGGGAATTCACTCCACGGTGAATACGCCGGTGGATGCCATTCCCGACCTGTCGGAAAACCAGGTGATCGTATTTGCTGATTGGCCCGGCCGGAGCCCCAAAGAAATCGAAGACCAGGTTACCTATCCCCTTTCGGTCAACTTGCAGGGCCTGGCCGGCGTCAAGGCGATTCGGGCAACGTCGGAATTTGGCTTTTCGATGTTGAATATCATCTTCGAAGAGAACATTGATTTCTATTTCGCACGTCAGCGGATTCTGGAGCGGCTGTCGGTCGCAACAACTTTTTTGCCCGATGGGGTCGATCCGTACCTCGCACCGGATGCAACGGCTGTTGGGCAGATTTTCTGGTACACGGTTGAAGGTGATGGTTACGATTCGGGGCGGTTGCGGGCAATTCAGGACTGGTTTGTGCGCTATCAGCTCTACAGTGTCTCGGGCGTGGCCGAAGTGGCCTCGGTCGGTGGCTTTCCCATCGAGTATCAAGTCGATGTCGATCCCAACAAACTGCGATCATACAACGTAACGCTGGGAGAACTGTACACGGCAGTCGCGCGATCCAATTCGTCGGTCGGTGGCCGAGTGATTCAAAAAGGAAGTTCCGAGTATCTGGTTCGCAGCACCGGGTGGATCTCGTCGCTGGCGGATGTCGAAAAAACCGTCATCAAGTCGGTCAATGGAACTCCTGTTTTTGTTGGAGACGTTGCTGCCGTGCAATTTGGATCGGGTCAACGTCGCAACGTGTTGGAAAAAAACGGCAGCGAAGCTGTTGGCGGCGTCGTCCTGATGCGATTCGGTGAAAACCCGTTGCAGGTGACCGAACGGATCAAAAAGAAAATCGAACAACTCCAGGCCGGGTTGCCCGAGGGTGTGCGGATCGTTCCATTTTACGATCGAACCCGACTGATCGAAAATGCCATTGAAACCGTGACGGAATCACTGATCGAGGAAGCGCTGGTTGCCAGTGCGGTCATTTTTCTCGTGATGTGGCATTTGCGGAGCGCCCTGATTATCTGTGTGATGCTTCCGATGTCCGTGCTGATTTCATTTATTTTCATGCGGCAGCTGGGTATCTCCTCCAACATCATGTCACTTTCGGGAATTGCGATTTCGATCGGAGTGCTGGTCGACGCAGCGATCGTGATGGTTGATCAGGGAGCCCATACGCTCCACGAAAAATTTGGCAACCAGCGGGTTCGCGGCAATACGCGCGAATTGCTGCTGCCGGCGTTGCGGACCGTTGGGCGACCCATTTTCTTTTCGCTGGCGATCATGATCATCAGCTTTATTCCTGTTTTTACGCTTTCCGGAATGGAAGGCAAAATGTTTCATCCACTGGCTTACACAAAAACGTTCGCGCTGGTCGGTGTTGCAATTCTGGCGATCACGTTTGTTCCGGCGATCATTCCGGCTGTGATGCGGGGGCGAATACGGCACGAAGAGGAAAGCTGGCTGGTTCGGCGTGTCATCGAAATCTATCGCCCGGTGTTGAATTATCTGATGGATCATCCGTGGCCCGTGGTCTGGACGGTCAGCGTGATTTGCATTGTCGGCTCGATTCCCACTGGCTCGGCGTGGGTCTTCGGATTTGCATTGTTCCTCGCGTTTGGATTGGCCACATGGGCAGCCTGGGGCGAAGCCGAAACGTTTCGCAAACACTGGAAGTGGGTTGCTCTGCTTTGCTTCCTGTCGATCTGCCTTCCGGTGATTAGTGCAATCCTCAAGGGCTGGCGACCGACCTGGATCCCCACCGATGTGGTGGTCGAACGATGGCAGTTTGCCGGTGTCGCAAGTGCCGCCATTGCATTGTTGAGTGTGGTGTCAGTGTGGTTTCTCTCCAGAGCGCGAATGGCGGCCATGGTTACGATCCTGGGAAGTCTGATTGTCGTTGGGCTGGTTTCCAAACAAACCATCGTGCCGCTGGGTCGCGAATTCATGCCCCCGTTGAACGAAGGCTCGATCCTTGACATGCCGGTGACGATTCCACGCGCTTCAGTTACCCAGACCGCAGCGGATCTCAAGGCACGCGACGCCCAAATCCGGGCCTTTCCGGAAATCGAATTGGTCGTCGGAAAGAGTGGGCGAGCGGAAACACCAACCGATCCGGCACCACTGGACATGGTTGAGACCGTTATCAACCTGCGGCCCAGGGAGTTTTGGCCGAAACGCGAATTGCGATTTGATGATGGCCTGCAGCAGACGCGAAGATCGCTGGATGCAATGATCGGGCATCAATCGGTTGCGTCTGAAATCAGTTCGGAACAAAGGGAGCAGATTTCGAATGATGTTACCATGCTGGCGATTGCCCGCTTCGACGAATTGATGAGGTCAAGCATTATTCAGGAGCAGCTGGTTTTCCGGAAACGGCTGGCTTCGGACCTGTTGCAATTCAGTGTGGACGAAGTGCTGCGATTGTTCGTTGAGAACAAAACGCTTGCCAATTCACTGGACAAGGAATCACTCGCGAAACTGTCTGCGTCAATTCCATCGCAGTACGGTGAGTATTTCGCGGAAACACCTGACACCGTCACCGCAGAAAAAATCGGCCTGGCCGTCCATCAATGGCTGGTTGGGCAGAATCTTGTCGCTGCAGACACCGATGCCTTTACGATTAGTGAATCAGCCGTCGTCGGTTTTGCCAGAACTGCGATCGAAGTCCTTGGGGTCGAACGAAAAACCTTCAATCAGGTTCTTGTGCAGAATATCAAACAGGAACATGACAGGCTCACGGCCAGTTTTGTCAAGCAGTTGAATTGGCAAATCTTCGACCAGGCTGTTCCCCAATACACCCGACTTGCGCTGGAAAACATTCAGCTCAAGGCCGTCGAACTCAAACTCTCGTCTGGCAAGCCGTCCAACGACGACCTGCTGAAGATTCAGGAAGTTCTTCAGCCGGAATTCGCGAGTCAGCTGATGTTGTGGCAGAGGGACAAAACCAGCCTGCTCGCCGAGCTGGATTCGGTGGTCCGAATGCCGGGCTGGGGAAACATCTGGACCCAGCCAATTATCAACCGTATCGACATGCTGGCGACAGGCGTGAACACGATGCTGGGTGTCCGCGTGTTCGGTGATGACATTTCACAGATTGCTGCCAAGTGCAACGAGATCGCCGAAGTTTTGAAAAAACTGCGGGGCGCAGTCGATGTTTCCGCTGACCAGGTGGTCGGTGAAGGCTATCTCGAAATCGACATCGATCGTGAACGGGCCGCGCGTTATGGCGTCAGCGTGGGAGATATCCAGGACGTCATTGAAACGGCCCTGGGCGGACGTGTCATCACGATGACGGTCGAAGGTCGTGAACGGTTTCCGGTTCGGGTTCGTTACGCGCGCGCCTTTCGCGACGACGAAGAGTCCGTCAAGAACCTGTTGGTAACCGGTTCCAGCATGGCAACCATGCCCGCTCAAGACTCCGGTATTGACTCGAGCGAAAAAATGGCGGGCACGAGCGGAATCATGCCCAATCAGTCCGATGCAAACGCAGCCATGCAAATCCCGCTGTCCCAGTTGGCGGACATCAAAATCGTTTCCGGTCCATCGATGATTCGCAGCGAAAACGGTTTGTTGCGTTCGTTTGTCCGCTTGAATGTGCGCGACCGGGACATCATCGGTTTCGTGGAAGAGGCCCGGAAAGCGGTGGCTTCCGAAGTATCCATGCCGACCGGAATGTACATCGAGTGGACCGGCCAGTTTGAGCACGAAGTTCGCGCTCGACGGACTCTGACGATTATCGTTCCGGTGGTTGTGCTGAGTATTTTTCTGATCCTTTATGTCGTTTACCACGATCTGGCCGACACGTTGATCGTGATGTGTCTGACCGTACCGGGAGCAGTTTTTGGCGGCTTGCTGTTCCAGTATTTGTTTGGCTACAACTTCAGTGTCGCCGTTTGGGTCGGCTTCATCGCATGCTTTGGACTGGCGACCGAAGGCGGGCTGGTAATCCTGGTTTATTTGCGGGAAGCGATTGAACGGCGCGGCGGACTGGAAAACATGACTCTCGAGCAGGTTCGTGCCGCAGTCATGGAGGGCGCTGTCCATCGCCTTCGCCCCAAGCTGATGACCGAACTGACAACAATGATTGGTCTGGCTCCGATGTTGTGGGCTACAGGAACAGGATCGGAAATCATGCAGCCAATGGCCGCTCCAGTCCTCGGCGGAATTCTGGTGGCTGATGAAGTTGTCGATCTACTGTTGCCCGTACTGTTTTATCGGGTCCGTGCCTGGCGCTGGAAGAAAATCCATTCGTCCGGCATCAGACTTGCTGACACGCCGGTTCAAACAGAAAATCCGAATGAAAGCCGTGAGCCATTACCGTTAGCCGACGGGCTCGTAACATAACAAGTTTTCCACGTCATCCGTCCATTCAACAAATGAAGCCACATCGATCCCGAACAAGGCTGGCGTGACAGTCTGCGACCGGTCCCAAAGCGGCCCAATTCTGCCCTTAACACTCGAATTCGGTCGAAGCACTATCGGGGAGTGGATGATTTCATCCGACGGATTGACCCGACTCCAAAACAAGACCTTGTTCCGCTCCGAAAATTCAGGCTGATCCGGCAAACCGGTTAACATCCTGGACTTCCACCGAAACAGTTACTTGCGTTTTGATGCCTTGTCCGGCAGGAAACTCGACATCCCAATCCCGTTTTCTTCGCGCAGCTCCAGACCAGTACCCTTGTCATTGGTCGGAGGCAGGTGAATCCGTTCATGTTCAAGGCAAGGTAATTGCGCGAGCGACAGATCCAAAAGCAACAATGAAACGTCATCATTTTGTTTTCTTTGGCCCCGGAAGCGATCGACGCAGTCCCGGATCTGCACTGCGGTCTGCCCCGCATCGAGGTCTTTTTGCTCCAACAAGAGTTCAATCAATTGGTCTTTGCCAAACTGCCGGTCATTGTCGTCAAACCTCTCCGTGATACCGTCAGTCGAAATTGCGATCCGTGCGCCGTCATTCAGCGGGAGTTTTTGGTCTTCCCAAACCTACTCCCCGTCGATTCCCAAAACTGTTCCGGTAGGCAAAAGTTCGGTCACCTTTCCGCTTGAGTCGATCAGCCACGCCGGGGCATGA
>JAYVKA010000564.1:0-4191 GCA_043768885.1 Planctomycetota bacterium | reverse complement strand
GTTTCGCCCAGCCAGGTCCGCCGATTCAGTCTTCGAACCGGTTCCCTGATTTACGGCCAGATTCGTGCACCGAAATCAGGCGAAGGCTATCCCGCGTTGCTTCGGGTAGAGATCGTGGACGGTCTGGGCCCCATGGACTCGGCCAAGTTGATTGCGTTCGAAAATCTGGTTCCAATGCACCCGCACAGACGCATCGACATGCATTCGGAGGACAACGATTTAACGACACGGGTAGTCGATTTGCTGGCTCCGGCCGGATTCGGACAACGAGGATTGATTGTCAGCCCTCCCCGGGCCGGCAAAACCATTTTGATGCAGCAGATGGCCAAGGCCGTCGTGCAGAATCATCCCGATGCCTGGGTAATCATGCTGTTGATTGACGAACGGCCTGAAGAAGTCACAGATATCCGCCGGGCTTTGGAAGGACCGCGATGTGAAATTCTTGGGTCGACTTTTGACCAGCCTGCGACGGCCCACGCCCACATCACCGATCTTGTGATGCAAAAGGCCCGGCGCTTGGTGGAATCCGGCACGGACGTCGTCATATTTCTCGATTCGTTGACGCGATTGGCCAGGGCCTGGAATTCGATTCAATCGGAAGGAGGCCGCACGATGACAGGTGGTCTGGACATTTCGGCAATGGACCGCCCCAAGGCTTTTTTTGGTTCCGCTCGTGAGACCGAAAACGGAGGCTCGTTGACCATTTTTGCAACCGCTCTGATTGATACGGGAAGCCAAATGGATCAGGTGATTTTTGAAGAGTTCCAGGGGACTGGAAACATGGAAATCCGCCTGACCCGTGAACTGGCTGACAAAAGGATTTGGCCCAGCATCGACATCAGTCGCAGCGGAACGCGCCGTGAAGATCTAGTCTTTCGGACCGGTGAAGCAAGTGTTGTAACTGCCCTCCGCCGGCATCTGCTGGAAATGAATGATCAGGACGCGATCAAGTGGCTGTTGGGGAAACTGGAGCAGGCTCCAACCAACCCGGCTTTCCTGGCGGCCTTCGAGCGGCAACAATCCAGCGACTGAGTCAGCTCTTGCCCGAAATTTCCAGGTTAGTTTGATGAGCAAACCAATCCGTCTGGACACCAGCCGTCCCATTGCGATCGTCGTTTCGCGTTATAACGAATCGATCACCAACAACCTGATGGCTGGAGCCCAGGGTGTTTTGAGGGAGCATGGGTTTGCCGACGAAAACATTCGAATTGTCCGGGTCCCCGGTGCCTGGGAAATCCCCTTGGCCGCAAAATGGTTGGCAGATTCCGGCTTGTATCAGGCGATCGTTTGCCTGGGAGCGGTAATTCGGGGCGAAACCACGCACGACCAGCATTTGAACCGTTTCGTTTGCATGGCACTGGGCGAGCTTTCCATGCAGGCCGGGATTCCGGTTGGATTGGGAGTCCTGACTTGCAACGATCTTCAGCAGGCAGTTCAACGCAGCGGCGGTACTGTTGGTAACAAGGGTATCGAGGCAGCCGAGGCGATCATCGAAATGCTGCGATTGAAATCGGAAATCAGCGCGTGATGCAGTGGCCCAACTGCAATCATCTGTCACACTCCCTTGCAGGCGAACCGTTTCACTGGTTTTATGGGGTGCCGATTTGTAGACTGTCCGCACCGCATTTGTCTCCGACTCAAAACTGATTTTCAGGAATGCAGACTTTCCCCATGTCACAACGCAGCCGTGTTCGCCAGGTTATTCTGCAAATTACGTTTCAGGAAGATCTGAACGCTACCAACGGATTCGACTGGTATAGCTTCCTGCAGGATCGACTGCACCGGGATCCGGAACTTGTTGCGTTCGGAATGAAATTGCTGAATGGCGTTCGCGACAATCTAGAGGAAATTGATGAGACCATTCAGGCTGTCGCAACGAACTGGCGGATCGGCAGGATGGCTCCCGTAGACCGCAATGTTTTGCGGCAGGCCGTCTGGGAATTGAAGTATTCGGACACGCCGCCCAAGGTCGCGATCAACGAGGCGATCAATCTGGCCAAAAGATTTGGTGGCGAGAATTCACCCCAATTCGTGAACGGGGTGCTGGACCGAATTCTGAAAAATTCCACCGTGGACCAGTCCGAACCAGACTCTGGTTCCTGAATTCAGGAATCATTTCCAACCCTGACTCCCAGCCCCAGGCGGCGACAATGCCGGGCCCAGGCGTTATCATCGTGGGTTCGTTCAATATGAAAATCGAGTCGAGTTTAAGTTGATATGGCATTCTGGAATCCCTTCTCCCGAAAGAAAAAACCTGCCCCTGATCCGGCACAGGAATCGGCGGTTGACAAGGCCGAGGCCATGCCGGAACTTGCCCCGGTTCCGGAGCTTCCTGCCGTTCCAGAAAAAGCCGATCTCCCGGAACTGATTACCGAGCCCGAACTTGCCCCTGTCCCGGAAATGCCTGCGCTTTCGGCTTACGGCACCCCCATTCCTCCACCGAAACCAGAAACTCCAAGGCCCGTTGCAAAAGCCGGTACCGCGCCTTCCAAACCAGAGCTTGGGTCACCCGCCAAAAAAACGGGCATGTTCGGCAAGTTCCGAAGTGCACTACAGAAGACCGTCCAGATTCTCAACACTGACATTCGGGATCTCGTCGGCAAGGAAGGCCGGTTGGTCGATGATGCGTTCCTGGACGAACTTTTTACGCACCTCGTCAAGACAGACATGGGGATCAGGCCGGCCGGTCGAATTCGTGATCAAATCAAAGCCGATTTTCGCGGCCGCAAAGTGTTGATGGAAGATTTGCAGGCCGCCGCCCGCGAAACCATCTATGAAATCATGCATCAGGAAAACGCCGGAATTCAATTCGCTGATTCTGGTACGACCGTAATCATGGTGGTCGGCGTCAACGGCTCCGGTAAAACGACCAGCATTGCCAAACTCGCTTCACGGTTTGTTGGCGAAGGCAAAAAAGTCGTGTTGGGAGCCGGTGACACTTTTCGCGCCGCGGCCGTCGAGCAATTATCGATCTGGGCCGAGCGACTTGGTGCCGAGATTGTGACCGGCAAACCAGGTGCCGACCCGGCCAGTGTCGCCTATCGCGCTGTCGAATCGGCCCGCGACACAGGGGCCGACATTTGCATCGTCGATACGGCTGGCCGATTGCAAACTCAAACCAATCTGATGGATGAACTTGGACGCATTCGCCGGGTAATCGGAAAGCTGATTCCTGGCGCACCGCACGAAGTTCTGTTGGTCCTCGATGCGACGGCCGGTCAAAACGGCTTGAGTCAGGCCCGTGGTTTTTCCGAAGCCGCAAATTGCACCGGTATTGTCCTCGCAAAACTCGACGGCACTGCCCGTGGCGGAGTAGCGATTCCAATCCGCGAAGAGTTCAACTTGCCGGTAAAATTCGTGGGCCTCGGCGAAAAAGCCACCGACCTCTTCCCCTTCGACGTGGAAAACTACATCCGCGCCCTCTTCGAAATCCCTGGCTAAATCGCTTTTCAAAGAGTGGTTTTGGCTTTCAGCCGAAGCATTGGTCCGTGTATTCATCACGATGTTTCACCTGAAAGCCAAAACCAGGAAAGACTTGCCTCCTGTCCATTCTCAAATTTTGATTCTATGGCACATTTTTACTCGCCAATTGCCCGACTCCGGGTTCGTCGGGTTTTTGGGAAACTTTGCCGGTTAGCCAGGAGATGCCGACAAGGACCATCCATTGGGGGGAAAAGGCCCCTTACATTTTGCCGTTAAATCCTGGCCAATCGTTGCCATGCGAACTCAGACGGTCTCGATAATCGCAACTTGCCAATCTTGTCGATTGTGATGATATACCCGCATCGTTGGCGGAATCGTGCATGGATGCGCGATGATTGTGACGCCAACGGCCAGACGACAAGGTCGCGCCTCCACAGGCTGCGCCGGTCACTGGAATGGGCAGGATATGAACGGATTCATAATTGAACAGGTACGCCGCCATGTTGTTCAAACGAACTTTTTCACTGCGCAGCACATTTTGTTTCGCTGTATTGGCCGTGGTGCCAGCCATTGCGATGGCCCAATATCAACAACAGAACTCCGGAGTCACGTCCTATCCCTGGCGCGCTTCAGCGACCGGCAGCGAAAACGCCCTTCGGCAGCAACCAGGCATTCCGACTCCTCCCGTGATTAGCAATGACGGATCCAATTTCCGTTTGCTGCCAGCCTCGGCACGAATGCAGGATCCGGCTCCCGCCGGCCAACAAC
>JAYVKA010000563.1:0-2170 GCA_043768885.1 Planctomycetota bacterium | reverse complement strand
TCGGCGGTGAATTCGAAAGCAATTGAGAACGCTGACGGTAACAAAAAAAATTCTGAACCACTGGTGAGCACCGCAGATTTTTCCGACACCGCGTTGGAGTCCACTGGGCTTGTCCGACCTGCCTCTGCGGAATCGCCCGGGACTGACGAACAGTCACCGGACGAGCCGCCCCTCGTCCAGCGAAACTCCCTTATGCCTGGGTTTGAGTCTGCGCCGGATGTCACTACACCGTCTACACAGGCGAACGGGTCCAGCCCGGAAAAAACTTCTCCACTTTCGCTGGACGACGTTCTGCGATCCGTTTACGAAAGCTATCCGTTACTGCAAATTGCCGTTGAACAACGGGCGGTCGCCGACGGTCAGCTGCTCGAGTCACAAGGCGAGTTCGATCTCAAACTGAAAGGTGGCGGATCGAGCGGAGCGCTGGGGTTCTATCAAACGAACCGATACGGCGCAGGTTTTGAACAAGCCATGTTTGGAGGCGGTGAAGTCTTTGCCGGCTACCGAATTGGCCGCGGCAATTTTCAGCCCTGGTACGGTGAACGCGAAACGAATGATGGCGGAGAGTTCAAAACAGGTTTTCAGATTCCGCTTTTGCAGAATCGCAGTATCGACAGCCGACGGGCAAACATCTTTCGATCCACATTGGGTCGCGATGCAGTCGAACCGGATATTCTTCTACAGTTGATCGAATTCGTCCGAACCGCGTCGTACTCGTACTGGGATTGGGTCGCGGCCGGTCAGAACGTTGCGATCGAAATGTCGTTGCTGGAAATCGCAATGCAACGACAGGATGGCTTGCAAAAACGGGCGGACCGAGGCGACTTGCCCCGTATCGAACTGACCGACAACCAGCGGCTGATCGCTTCCAGACGGGCGGCGCTAATTGAATCGCAAAAAAAATACCGGCAAGCTGCCATCAAACTTTCCCTTTTCTTCCGATCGGACGCGGGCCAGCCGCTTGCTCCATCTCAGCAGAATCTCCCAACACGCTTTCCCGAACCTGTCTTATATTCAGCGGACCAACTCGCCAATGATATTCAAAAGGCAATCGACAGCCGACCCGAAGTCAGCTATTTGTCCTTCGTCCAGCGACAATTTGAAGTCGATCTGGCCCAGGCCAGAAACCTGTACCTTCCGGAAATCAACTTCGGGCTGAGCGGTTCCCAGGACGTTGGTGCTGCGGCGAGTGCCAAACGGGACAAGTCGCCCATGGAACTGGAAACATCCATGATCATGTCTGTCCCTTTGCAACGGCGCAAAGCAATCGGAAAAATACAATCCGCCGAGGCCAGGTTGGCTCAAACATCCGCGAAGCTGCAATTCGCCCGGGAAAAAATTTCGACCGAGGTTGAATACGCAGTGGCTGCCCTAATTGCTGCAACTCAACGAATCGAACAGGCCCGACAGAGCGTGCAATTGAATGAAACCATGGAAGCGGCCGAACGAACGCGTTTCGACCAGGGGGACAGCAATCTGCTGATGGTCAACCTCCGCGAACAGGCAACCGCCGACGCCCGAAAAACACTCGTGGCTTCCATGCTGGAGTATCACGAAGCGAATGCCGACTTCCAGGCAGCGCTGGCGTCGGTTCCGATACCGGAATAAAGTCCCTTCCGGTTGCCAAGTATGAATCAAGCGAAACCCGGGTTGATTGCCAGAATCCTGCCCGTTGAGTCGGGTGAACGGCTCGCAGTTGCCGCCTCGTTTGCGTGGTTCTTTTTGTTGATGTGTGGGTACCAGATTCTGCGGCCGATCCGGGAAACGCTGGTGTCGGAACTGGATGCAACGGAGAAACAGTGGTTGTTTCTCGGCACGTTCCTGGTAATGCTCGCTGCGGTTCCGGTTTTTGGATGGCTGGTCACCAAAATTCCACGACGCGGGCTCGTACATCTGGTGATGCATTTTTTCGCTTCCAACCTGGTCGCGTTTTCGGCTTGGGATTATCTCGGCGGCGGCGATCCGGATCCGTGGCTGGCCCGGGTCTTTTTTGTCTGGGTCAGCGTTTTCAGCCTGTTCATGACGTCGCTGTTCTGGAGTGTGATGGTTGACATTTTTTCGGATGAACAGAGCCGACGACTGTTTGGACCGATCGCCAGCGGAGCCACAATCGGTGCCATCGCTGGATCGGCACTCACCGGAGGCACGGCTTCGTGGATCGGTTTGCCGG
>JAYVKA010000562.1:0-2246 GCA_043768885.1 Planctomycetota bacterium | reverse complement strand
GATATCGCCGAATATCGCCAGGCCACAATCTGGAACCATGCGCCGCGCCGCCCCCGAAAATTGTTGGTTCACAAACGACAACTGGGAAAAATTTCGGTTCGGGCCCACGAAAAAGGGCTGACGCTGATCCCGCTCCGGATGTATTTCAACAATCGGGGAATCATTAAATTGATGGTCGGAGTCTGTCGTGGAAAAAAACTTCAGGACAAACGCCAATCGCTCAAAACAGCTGACGCAAAACGTTCCATGGATCGGGCCACCCGACGAAAATAGTTAACCAATGGAAGCCGAATCAGCTTTCATTCTGAACCGCAGGCTGGGCGAATGCGAATAGAACGCTGTACACTTCCCAGACCATGATGTCGTCGCGTCCAGTCGAATCCAGCCCCTTCCATGTTGACACTTGCCAATATCAAAAAGAGCTTTCGCCAGCCTGATGGCCAGGTAACTCCGATCCTGGATGTACCTGAATACGAGGTCGTGGCGGGCGAACAGGCGGTACTGGTCGGTGCCAGCGGCGGGGGCAAAACGACTCTGCTGCATATTATCGCCGGCATCACGCAGCCCGACAGCGGCACTGTGAGGATAGAAAACATTGAAATCACCCGGTTTCGCGAATCGACACGGGACCGAATTCGCGCCGACCGGATCGGGTACGTTTTTCAGACGTTCAATTTGCTGCCGGCATTTTCCGCTTTGGAAAACGTGATCCTTGGGATGACTTTTTCATCCGGGCGATCGTCCCCGGCGCGGGCCCGAAAGATGCTGGAGCGGGTTGGGCTTGGGCATCGAATGAGCAGTCGCCCCAATACGATGTCAGTCGGCGAACAGCAACGAGTGGCGGTTGCCAGGGCCCTCGTCAATTCTCCGCGACTGTTGCTGGCTGATGAACCAACTGCCAACGTCGATCCAGCCAACCAGCAAAACGTGATCAACCTGATTCGCGAAACCTGCCGCGAAGAAAACATCGCGTTGATCATGGTCACACACGCGACCGAAGTTTCCGATCAGTTCGATCGCGTGGACCGCCTGGAATCGGTCAATCGAATCATGGCCAGGCAGGGAGTCGGAACATGAGCATTTGGAAAATCGCCTGGCGCAGCATCCAGTATCGCGGGCTGGGATCAATCCTGACTGTCTTGTCGATGTCACTCGGCGTGATGATGATCATCGCCGTGTTGACGGTAGACGGAGTCTTGAACGAATCGTTCCGGAACAACTCCAGTTTTGGCTACAACCTGCTACTGGGGGCAAGAGGAGGTGGTCTGCAGCTGACGCTGAACTCCGTTTACTACCTCAGCCAGCCCATTGAGACGATTCCCTACGAGTATTACCTCGTGTTTGCAAAAAAAGAACAACGGGCACGGGAGTTCAGAAACTCGATCGCCTGGAATGCATTGGAGCGGCAACGTCAGGCGACACGCGAAATTTCCACCCGGCAGGCATTGCCGATGGCAGGTGGAATCGCCGGCCTGATGCAGGGGATGGCGAGTGAGATGTTGGAACAGCATCAGCGGGCATTCATGGATATTGACCGGCCCCATATTTTTGCCGGCTACACCGACTACGCAATACCGATTCTGCTGGGGGATTATTACGAACTTCCCAAACCGCCAGGACAAGAAGACTCTGGCCAGGCAGGCAAGTCATTTCGTGTTTGCGGGACCAATTCGGATTTCTTTTCGAAGCTCGTTCTGAATTACGAGTCCCAGGAAAAAATCAGTTTCGCCGAGGGCCGGGCCTTTGAATTGGACGACCCGGAGGCAGGTTTTTTTGGCTGCGTTCTGGGTGCAACTGTCGCACGTGAATCGAAAGCAAAACTGGGAGACAAACTGGTTGTGACGCATGGCGTGCCTGGTGAATCTTCCCATCTGCATGAAAACCAGCCGTTTACCGTCGTCGGAATCATGGACAAAACCGGGACGCCCCACGACCGCGTTGTGTTCGTGAACATGGAAGGATTCTTCATGTTTTCGGACCACGTCAAACCGGTTGGTGACGAATCGTTCCTGGCCAATCGCAGCAAAACAGACATTGACCGAACGGACCAGCCGACCCCGATTGCCATCGATGAACGGGAACTGTTTCGCCAGCCCATCCCGGTGGAGCAGCGTGAGTTGACCTCAATCCTCCTGGCGACAGTGAACGATGATGGATATGACTTGGCCGGGACCGCCTTGCAGCCGCTACTGGAACAGGGGGACCTGGAACGGACGTTGAAGTGGTCTTCATTTCGACCGGTGCGA
>JAYVKA010000561.1:0-3113 GCA_043768885.1 Planctomycetota bacterium | reverse complement strand
CCGGTTTGTTTTTCGGTATTGCCCAGCATGAGTTCGTGAGCGACGCTTAACCAGCCGATACTGTATGTTACCGGCTGTTTTCTTTTGGTCGCGTATTTCTCAAAAAACCTACGCGAAATCCAATTGAGACCCCCCGGTGTTCCCCTGGAAACTGCGTCACGAAATCGCTGGTAAAAACCTTGCCTGAGCCCTCGTTGTATCCACCTCGGGCGGAATTAAGCAATCGCGGTTCCGGAACACCCACTGTATTGGTCCATTCCATCACCCCGGAAATCGTATCAAAAATTCCAAGCAGATTCGGTGGAAACTGACGCAACTGGTTCGGGCTTTCTATTACGGACGCGGCAAACTCATGCAACAGATTGGCGTCGTTCCCAAACGGGTATTCGGTGTTTGAGCCTGCACGGTTTGCTCGTTCAAACTCGTCCGAGTCCGGTAAACTCACCAAGGACTCTTGAAAAATTGACTCTACAAAGGGATCTTTGGGAATCAAACATTGCGATTGAAACCAATTGCAAAACTTGACACATTCCAGATAACTGACTTGCGTAACGGCCCTGTCACCATTCCGATTCGAAAGAACTTCAATCAATTTGGCGTGTTTGTCCTCATCCAACGGAAATGTCAATTCCGGATTTTCCGTTGCGGTGAAACTCCTGAATAAAGCAGTTGGAATTTCGGCAACGCCGATCCAGACCTCAGCGTGACCCACAACGGTTGGGCCGGCATTGGTTTCGTTGTCGTGGTTACCGTTGATGACATCGGTGGATCCCGGATCCGGCAATCGTACAAACGACATTTCCTGGAATCCGGTTTCCGAGTCTGCCATCGGAATTCGCAAGACAATCCAATTGCGATTTGCAACTGTTTGCTGGTCGACATACATCGAAGGTGGAGTAACGCCCCATTGGCCAAGCGCGTATCCTGCAGCGGCGTGAACACCCGCGTGCCAATGCGTGCGATAGAGATTCAACAAGAACGCGATGATTGCCTCTCGATGCTCCCCAATTTTTTTGTCGGGAGCGACACGGGCAACTCCGCAGCAAATTGTATAAAGACATGCTGGCGCCACCACGGGCGGATCATTTGGGTATCCAATCGAACGAATTAGTTTTGAGTAATCGTGTTGCCAGTGTTCCAATTCCAGGGTAGCCGTCGTACGAAAAGTAGGGTCGGCAAGTTCGGCACATCCCCGATTCAACACGTTCCAATCACCCAAAATTGCCAGCACAATTCCAACACGGACTTTGCCCAAAACGGGTTCGTCCCGTTCAACGTAATTCCGGAACACGTTGGGACAATCTCCCGCCAAGTCGTGGCAGGATGCAACCGCTAACGGCAATTCCTTGAACGAAGCATTGGCCATGGCCTTCAAAAATCCTTCCGCGTATCGCGATTCACACGGATTGAGCGCAAGCAGTGCGGCCCATGCGCGAAACCGGATGTCGGCATCCTCAGCCGCCGTGTTTTTTTCCAAAGCTGGAACTACAGCCGACTTCAACTCCAAGATTCGCGGCAATTGATTCCGTGAATACTCAGCCGAGCCACCCACATAGTTTGCAACCAACAACTCCCTCTGCGGTTTCGTGGTTTCAATTCGAACCCACAGCACAGCGAAAAAAACAACCAACAAACAGCTGCCGATCAAGGCTGCAGTTTTCGATGCCTGTTTGCGGGCGTGCTGCCAGAATTCCGTGTGGGATTCGCGAACCGAACCACGTGTGAACAGCACCAGGCTAAGATAATCCAGCAATGTGGGAAGAAACCGTTTGTCACCCGTCAGTTCCCACTGATTTGCCAGTCGAGCCAACAGGCTTTCTGCGCGCCCTTGGCGAGACTCGTTTTGTTTGGCAGCCCCCCAATCGCGAATCGGGTTGACCAAAAAATCATGAGTCAAACCCAATAACGGTTCCGCAATGGCATGGTTCGTTTCCCCCGATGCCGGTTCCAATTCCTCGGTATTTTCAATCGGGGAAATCAAATTGGTTCTCAACTGAAGGAAATCCATTAATTCGTCAAACCTGGCCGGCATCGTTGCCAATCCACTAGCGTCGCGCAAATGATCGCGGATCAACGCACTCCCTTTGATGTCCGATTGGGCATCGGGTAACAACGCCGCCAGGATCCGCCACGCATCTCCCGAATGCTGCCGAATGTAGGCTGGGGTGCCCGGAGCATTGAAAATACCGGCGATGTATTCGCGGCCTACGCCTGCCCAACCACCCGCAGATTTCCATTCGCTCAGATCCCATTTTCGAGTCTTGTAGGTCTCAGCAAAAACACTCAGGTGCACGCAAATCACTCGGCCTCGCGACGCCAACGACTCGACGGCCTGTCGCACGAAACGAATCTGTTGATTACTGAGCGGTTTTTCGCCGGCCGGCAATGCGCCACAGGCACGACCATACGCTTCCAACACCCGCCTCGCGTGTCGTTCGTCCAACAGCGGGATCGCCATCGCGTTACGGCTCTCCTGAATTCGTCGCTGCAGGCATTTGAAAAACTGCGATGCGCTCAACCAGAAATCATCGCGGACCAAAAGCAACACCTGGACATTCTCGGTATCGCATTGGCGAATGGCTGCGGTCAGTTCGTGTTCCATAAAATCGCCGGCACTTGCCAGCCACTGTTCAAACTGGTCCAACACCAATAGCAGTTTGTCTCCTTTGGCAAGCACTCTTCCGAGTCGAACCTCGCGTAGTGCGGCCGTCAAACCTCGCTCCACAGGCATCTCATGGATTTCCCGCTGCAGCCGTTCCAAAATCAACGCCGGCAAATCATCAGTCGTGCAATCCACGTAAACCGGCACCACTCGTTTCGACAGTCGCGGCAACAAGCCCGCTCGAACGAATGAACTTTTGCCGCTCCCCGACGGACCATAAATCAATCCGACTGGGACGTCGTCGACTTGATGTTCAACACCCAGACGGGAAATCCAGAATCGTATCGAATCGGGAAGTCCGTGCCGATCGACCGGCCCCGGCAGGAGCTGCAGGAAAAACCAGGCGTCATTCTGGTCAAAACTTCTCAATCCCTTGGGTACAATTTCCAACCGGTCCGACGCCGCCGCCGTCGAAGAGTTCGGTTTCGAAGTTGGTTGGTCGGAGCCGGAG
>JAYVKA010000560.1:0-3142 GCA_043768885.1 Planctomycetota bacterium | reverse complement strand
TCCGCCGGGAAAAGGTCGCCTGCGCTGGACTGGTTCAGCAACATGGACTGAAACAATCCCGGCTCAAGCGAATTGCCAACCGACCTCAACGTCGGCAACTTCGCGTCAGCCAGTGAAGTGCCCGTCAACAAAAATGGGACCTGAGTTACCACGAATTTTGGTCAAAGCCTGGGATGCGGAGAAATGCCAACTGGGGAATCAACGCTACGAATGCGGAAAACTTCTACGCAAACCGGATGCCAATCAGAAAGTTGAGTCTGATGATTACGGTCGGAGAATCGGATTGGGAAAGAAGCTCACGCCAGGAAATTTTCCATTGACGTTGCGTGCACAAATTCCGGGTAGGCCGCCAAACGAAAAACTACACGTTGTTTGCTGGCAAAACGGGCAGAACTCAGGTTAGCTTCCGGGCCACCAGTCTGGATTGGCTTTCCAAAAAATACAGGCCAATCGCGAGGCAGAAACGCGTTGTCGTGCGAGTCAAGCGCGACTTGCAAAGAATCTTGCCGGGATGTGCTGGAATCGACGGAACATTTTTCCGCTATCGTCAAAATCCGGAAGCTCGGCTCTTCTAGGCGACTCGCAATTGCGAAGGCACGATGTTTCCAGAACTCCTGCCTGTTTCCTGGATGCGGATGGAATTCGGGGCCGATTCACGCTCGTAGACAAGCATCTTGTTAAAAATCGTTCGAGGTGAAATCCCCAACTGCCTGGCCGCTGCCGTCCTGCATCCGCTGTGCCGATCCAGGGCTTCGAGTATCGCCCATTTTTCCATGTCGGCCAGCGTCATGGCGCCAATTTTGATGGATGCTGCTGATGGATCGGTACTGGTTACATCGAAAGCCCCCAGGTCTTGATTGGAAATCCGCCGCGATGTTGCGAGAACACACGCGCGATGGATCACGTTTCGAAGTTCCCGGACGTTTCCCGGCCAACGGTATTTCTTCAGCCGATTGATCGCCGAATCTTCAAACCCTGCAATCGGTTGAGATGTCTCGTTTGCAAACAAGTCAACAAAGGTAATCGCCAGTTGTTCGATGTCATTGACTCGATCGCGAAGTGGGGGCAACTCGATTTGAATTACTTTTAGGCGGTGCAGCAGATCCAGCCTGAATCGGCCGCCGGACACTTCTAAATCCAAATTTCGATTGGATGTAGCGACGATCCGGACATCCAGCTGTATCGGTTCATTGCTTCCGACCCGGTTTACGGCACCGGTTTCAAGAACGCGAAGCAACTTTGCCTGAATGTTTACAGGAATCTCGCTGATCTCGTCCAGCAAAAGCGTTCCACTCTTTGCAATCTCGAAACAGCCTGCCCGATCATTGTCGGCACCTGTAAATGAGCCGCGTCGATGTCCAAACAGTTCGCTTTCGATCAACGACTCCGGAAGGGCTGCACAATTGACGCAGATATTGGGGCCATCTTTTCGCGAACTGGCACCATGAACAATCTGGCTGATAAGTTCCTTCCCGGTACCACTTTCTCCTGTTACCAAAACACTGGCGGAACTGTTGGCCACCCGAAGGGCGATGTCAACCGCCGGCGCGAGCATGCCAACTACCATGCCAGCCGGCAAGAAGGCGGCCGGCTTGATTGACTCCAGGCCAACAGATGACGCGACTGATTTCGAAAATGGCAGAATATGTTTCACGTTTTGCCGATTAAAGTTGGACTGATTTAAAAATGGGTGCCGATCGCGAATGCCAGGTCTTAGCTGCTTCCGTAAGCCTGTCGCATTTTCATTCCAAGCACGCCTTTGTGGATTTGTGGAGCGAGTTCGTCCATCCCTTTTCGCGTCGAAGTTTCCAGCTGACCAATTTCGTGAAGCAGGTTACGAACCTTTCCTTCGATTCTCGTTTGACGCTCGAGGTTGCCAGGCGATTGCCGCTGTTCCGAAGGCATCTGTTGATACAATTCAGCCGCCTCCGCCCCGAGGCTACCGGCAATTTCCACGTGTTTGGAAATCTCGCCGAAGATCTTTTCCGTCAATTGCTGTGGATCGCCGTTTGCCGAAATGGCCTGGACTTCTTCCAGAATTGTCGTGTAGGCAGCTTCGATTCGGTCCAATGCCCGGCCGATTTCCGCCTGTGCCGTGCTATTTCCCATTCGTTTCAAGCTCCTTTTGAATAGTGTCAATCGCTGAAAAAATCTTGTCGTGAGCGACCTGCGACTGTTTCCGTTTCTCCATCCACTCCAGCCATTTTTTTGCTGCCGTCACGGGATACCCCTGCTGTTTCGTGCCGGCAAGTTCGCGATAACCCGCCTCGGCTTCTTCGCGGTTTCCGGTTATGCGTTGACTACTGGCAACAAAATATTTCAGCCATTGGCGTTCATGCGGATCGGTAATCCGATCGTTGATTTGCTTCCATGTCTTGAGTGCCATCGGGTAGTTCCCGGTCGCAAACAGGCTTCCGGCAAGTTCGAGGGAGTCCACAGGTGAGGCAACGATTGTTTGGAACCTGGGAAGGGTTGCCGATGGATCGGCACTGGAAGTCGGGTTCGCGTCGATGTCAGTCGGACCGGTCGTTGTTGATGGATCCAAATGATCCGGCATCGGAAAAGGAGCAATCTCGGGCAAAGATCGCAAATCTGACGGAGTCGTTACTGGAGTTGGATTTGTCGGTACCGGATTCTCTGGCTGGGCAGGGGTTTTCTGGCTCATCATCCTACGAAGCAATTCCAGTTTCTGCTGTATGGATTCTACGTTGCCTGCTTGAGCTCCGGCAGAATTGCCTGGAATTGACAATCCACCATGGATCGGACGCGGACTCGCGTCGCCAGTATCGGGTGCACCAGGAGACGCCTCGTCGATCGTTGATTTCAGGCGGCTGATCAGCTGGAAAATATCCTGGTGCTCCCCCTGGCCTGTTCCCAGGGGAGGCTGTGCGGCGGCAGATTCGATTTGCCCATTCATCAAGAGTACGGAAATGGCGAACAGAACGGCGATTCGAGTTCCGAATCCAGGGCCGGTTGTGATGCTGGTGACTGGCATGTTTTGTTTCATACAATAGCGCGGGAATTTGATTTAGTTATTGACGGGTGATGGAGACGAAGTGTTCACGGCGTTTCCTGAAGTCTCCGGATTTTCTATTACAACCACGTTTGCTTCGGGCAACATCCCTGCGTAGCAGAGCGCGGC
>JAYVKA010000559.1:0-5091 GCA_043768885.1 Planctomycetota bacterium | reverse complement strand
TTTATGGAAGCCGGTCAATATGCCGTTAGCCCGCAATGGTACAACTTCGCGATCGTCGTTGTTGGGATGTTTGGCGTTTTTCTCGGCGGCCAGTATGCGATCAGTAAACGCAATTCCCATTTGGCGGCGGCAGACAATTCTGACGATGAATGATTTTGCACATCGACATGGACGCTTTTTACGCGTCGATTGAAATTCGTGACAATCCGGCGCTGGTCGGGCTGCCGGTCGTGGTTGGCGGTTCTCCAAAAGGTCGAGGCGTGATTGCTGCCGCGAGTTATGCCGCCCGGAAATTCGGCATTCACAGCGCGATGCCAGCCTCCACTGCAATTCGGCTTTGTCCACAAGCCGTTTTTGTCAAGCCGCGAATGGAGCATTACGCGGCGATTTCCAGACAAATCCGCGCGATCTTCAACGATTTCACTTCGCTGGTCGAACCCTTGTCATTGGATGAAGCTTTCCTCGATGTCAGTGGTTGCACTGGGCTGTTCGGCGATGCGGTTTCCATTGCAACACAGATTCGCGGGCGAGTCAAAATCGAAGTCGGTGTGACTGCTTCAGCCGGCGTCGCGCCGAACAAGTATCTTGCGAAACTGGCCAGCGATCTTGAAAAACCCGATGGGCTTACCATTGTCGATCCGAATCACGTTCAGGAATTTCTGGACCCGCTGGATGTTTCACGGGTATGGGGAGTCGGCAAGCAAACGCGAAAAAAACTGGAATCGATCGGCGTCCGGACAATCGCCCAGCTGAGATTATTGCCGTTGGAGGTTTTGAAATCGAAGTTTGGCATCAACAGCGAACACTTTTGGCGGCTGGCCCGGGGAATCGATTCGAGGCCAGTTGTCCCGGACCGCGATGCAAAATCCATATCGCACGAAACCACCTTTGCGAGCGACATTGATGACGTTCTCGCTTTGCACGCCTGGCTGATGGAATTGACTGACCAAGTCGCGCGTCGAATGCGACGCTACGGGATCGTGGGCAAAACGTTGCAGTTGAAACTGCGCTATTCCGATTTTGAAACCATCACCCGCAGCCAAACCATCTCGGAACAAACCAACTCGACGTCGGTGCTCAGCGAAACGGCTACACAGTTGTTTGCCGCGAACTCCTCCGAAGTTGGTCGCGGCATTCGTTTGCTGGGAGTCGGAGTCTCCGGCCTGGGAACAGGCGGCCATGAACAGTTGCCACTGTTCGACAAGGAAGAATCGATGCGGGACAAGAGAATGGATCAGGCCTCCGACACGATTCGTGACAAATTCGGCTCGATCGCATTGCAACGCGCCTCCAGCATGGCCCAAGGCATCCACTTTCGGCCTGACCCGGATTCGAAGAAATAGGATTCATCTTCAATTTCAACGCATGCCTGTCCCGCAAAGACACCAATCGGGCAAATCGCAATCCGATAGCGATTTTGGGGTGGAAAATTGAAGTCTGACAGGGCTCCATTTTGTGGGACTTTATGTCTCCCGGCCAGGATTGACTCATCCGAAAAGGCGTTTTCGGTGGTTCGGGCGGCGGCAGTTCTGGGGGCGGAGGTTCAGGCAGCGGGCATGAAGGCGGTTTGGCCGGCGTCACGATCTATCTCGATCGCAACAACAATGTCCTCGCAGGCTCGTTTGTGATGCGCCAAATCGTTCCACCAGAACGAACTGTAACCTGAAGTGGATCCCAGTTATCGGACCACCGACGGGCAAAATCAAGATCGAGGCATCAAGCCTGTTTTGACCGGCTGGGACGGTAGAGTTCGCTGCTGGGCCTTGCGAACTTTGGACAAAAAGATGGCGTCTTGAAGTGCTTTGGATTGTCGGTCCATCTGGTTCATGACGACAACTGCGGTTTTGATTTTCCCCGATTCTACGGGATGTCGGTCAGGTTTTCTCGAGTCAGGAATCCCGACGACTATTTGCCACGAGAGTGCACGTAGAAGACACTTCATTTCACTTGCTGACCGAGCCCGTTTGGTTGCCCCATTCTTCGAGTGACACATAACATGTCGATGCAAATTCAAGTTCGCAAATTCTTGCGTTTGGATCCTTAAGAAACTTGTTCGCCCTTGCAACCGCCAGATCTGCCAATTGTCTGGCTGAATCAGGCAGTCCGGATTCCATTAATGAGTCAAAGAGTTGTCGGCGTATGAATATCGAACTGTCATGAAACTGGCTCAGCCCAACCTCCGCTGCATCCAGCAACACGTTCGCTTCCGCCAAGCGATTTTGTTTGCGAAGGCATTTTGCCAACGTTAGTTGGGTGTCGAACGTCCGCCAATGCAGGGCCGACAGCTTTTGCCGAATCGCAAGACTTTCCCGAATGAGCGGCTCGGCAACTTCCCATTTTTCAAGCCTCAACAACCAGGCAGTACTTTCGGACAAGTCGTTGCAAAGATCCAACGAGCCTGCCTCAAGCCGTTCGCGGGCACTTGCGATTTGACTGAACGCCGTTGTCTCCGCGTTCACCGTATCGTTTTCCGCCATACATGCTTCAAAAAACACGCTGCGGGCAGCCAGCAGGTCTGATTTGCGTGATTGGCCCTTCAGAAAATCCTGCAACAGAACGAACGCATCGCGATGGCGGCCTGCGGACAAATAGTTTTTGGCAAGATTCGAGACGACTTCAATCCGATAAGGATGATCGGGGGCAATTGCACGTTCGACCCGGGGAAGCAAATCTTCATAAACCGTGATAGCCTTGTCGATTTTATTTTCAATGCGGTAGTAGTACAGGGCCAGCGCATTTGAAAAACGGTTAAATAGCGGCAAAAATGGCTTCTAGTATGTCCGTATTGAGTGCGGCGCGTAGTCTTTTTCTTCGCATGCTTGTTTTCGGTTGCGAAGTGTCCCGCTTGAGCAGCGAAAGGACGAAACGACGCAAGCCCCCCATGATCGCAGGCGCGCTGCCTTTTCGAATCCGGCTCTTGTCCTCGGTAAAAGTTACATCCAGCGTCCAGTTTGGCGAGTTCTCGACCGTCCAGTGACGACCCGTGTACTTTGAAATCCGCGAAGCCACAGGAGGCAGGCTGCTGATGAAGTACGGCACGTTGTCGCTTTCCGGAATCGCGCGAGGACTGCCGGCGTCAACCGCTTCGCGATGCCGATACACCATCCCGATCGCCCGGATTCCTTTCCACTTGCCCATCTCCCGGATTTGTTTTGGCACCGCTGCGACCGTCACGGTCTGATCGGTCAGGCGTCCTCGCGAACGGGACTCGCGGCGATGCGAACGAACACTGCGGTCCCGCTGGCCGTTTTCAAAATAGTCTTCAAAGCGGTCGGCGATTGCCGCAGCCAGGCCGGGCTGGTTGTCTTTGACCGTGATCACATAGTCGGCTTCCTGGTCGATGATCTTCTCGACGGTTTTCTGCTGGCAATTCATCGCGTCCAGCGTAACCACACCGCCTTTGATATTGATCAGTTCCAGCAGCATCGGAACGGCAGTGATCTCGTTGGATTTTTCCTCGGTGGCCAATTGTCCCAGGCAGAGACTCAGTTCATCAACCCAGGCACTGACCATGTGCATCGCGGCTTGATTCGAAGCCGTATCGAAACTGTGTCGTGCCGTTTTGCCATCGACATGAATGCCTTTGCCAGTCAGATCGAGTTGGATGCTGTCGATCCAGTTTTGCAAACAGGCATGGAAGGCGGGCGTGTCGAGCCGGGAAATCACGCGGCCAATCGTGTCATGGCTGGGAATTCCATGCTTGAGCGGAACGTATTTCCGCAACCACTTGATCCGCTGATTGCCAAAATCCTCAATGTCTTCCCAGGCCTCACAGTTTGCGATCGTCGCACACAAGGCCAGCACGATGATATCCAGCAGTTGGTGCCGCAAGTTTGCAAACGGCCGGCGCGGATCGGACAGGGATTCAAAACAGGTAAATTTTGCACAGTCCTTTGTAAACATTACACACTCCGTTCGGGCTGAAAGTTCCTGAACTGAATCATTCAGCTGCGAAAACAAAGTCGGTCCCACGACAAAATTTGACTTCCCTCAAACACCCGCAATAATCACGCCACCGGCACAGGAATTCAAATGCGCCAGCCCTGGCCTAAGATGCCGTGATTCAATTCAGGAATTTGAGTGCGAGCACACAGACTCTAAACTCGCAAGCAGTGAAATTTTCAGCCGTTTTATGGACGGATGGAGATGTGGAGTCGATAGACATTGCACTGCGAAATCTTCACTTGCGCGTTGGCAGCACGAAGTTGCTTCGAACCGCGAACTCAAAAGATCTTTTCTTTGAACGGGCTGGCAATCAATTGACACAGTTGCCAAATGGAGAAATGTTCGGCGGGTGGAATGGTGGAAATGGCAGAATAGCGTTTTCAAACCCAGGAATGGCAAATGCCCGCGAAGCACAAGATACTGTTTACCATGAAATCGCACATAATTGGGACGAGCCATCAGAAAACGCATACATCAACCAATTCCGTCTGATCAATGGTTGGAGAATAGGCTGGGTAGGCGGCTTTACTGCATCTGACGCGGTAGGAGACAATTGGTTCTACAAGACTGCAGGTAGTTCTTTCATTAGGACGTATGGGAGAAACAATCCCCAAGAAGATTACGCGACAGCTTGGGAAGCCTATTTCGACTTGAAGTATCATGGCAATTTGAAAAATTTGCCAAATCTGGCGGTGCAGAAAATTGCAAATCTGGATTCACTCTTTGCTACGCTTGGATAGGGATAGTGTTGCGAACCGCTGGAGTAGGGCTCTCCCAAGAGACGGGTTGGAGATGCCTGGGTGTGGATGCGGGTTGGGAATGGAATTGCGATGTTGATTTTGGAGCTGCGGAAAGGCCCCTCACCCCCTGCCCCTCTCCCCGAAAACGGGGCGAGGGGAGAAAGAATCTGGGGCGTCGATTTCTCACCGAAAGCAGGGCGAGAGAAGAAAGATTTGGGGTGTCCACGATTCGCTGAATGCTGCGCGAGCAAATTTTCTTGCTCCCTTCTCCCCCGTTTTTTGCGGGGGAGAAGGGGTGGGGATGAGGGGGATTGGGTTTGGGTTGGGTATGGAATTGTGATGTTGATTGTTGCTCGCTGAAAGCGGGGCGAGGGGAGGGTGAATTGGGAATTGGCCGACCCGCAGC